>NC_015496.1:2390000-2445000 GCF_000212355.1 Dokdonia sp. 4H-3-7-5 | reverse complement strand
ATGGCTACTCTTTCCAAAGTATTCTAATTCATAAAGCACAAAATGTCGTGGTCCTACAACCCCAGCAATGCCGTAACATTACTGGTTTGGGCTAATCCGCGTTCGCTCGCCACTACTAGCGGAATCACTATTGTTTTCTTCTCCTCCGGGTACTTAGATGTTTCAGTTCTCCGGGTTTGCCCCATTTCTGGTGATATATCTTCAATATACCGGGTTGCCCCATTCGGATATCTACGGATCAATTCTTGTGTGCAGATCCCCGTAGCTTTTCGCAGCTTATCACGTCCTTCATCGCCTCTGAGAGCCTAGGCATTCCCCATACGCCCTTAATTAGCTTATTGTACTTATTGCTCTTTTAAGGGCTTATGTATAAAATACATAAACCTTTATATTATAATGAGTTAATCATATTATATTCATATTCTTGCGTATATAACCGGCTAGGTTACATACGACTTCTCGTATTCTTTAATTATTTCCCAATATGTCAATGAACGTTTTCCCATAATCAGTATAAAATCTATGTAAATAAAAACGTATTGCACTTTCGTGAATCCTGTGTTTTTAAAAACTATATCCTTTATACCTAAGGATGATAATTACTATAAAGTAACTATCTTGGTGGAGAATATCGGAGTCGAACCGATGACCTCCTGCGTGCAAGGCAGGCGCTCTAGCCAGCTGAGCTAATCCCCCATTTTTATGAAATTCCGATGATGACATCAGTTTTCGAATGACGAAGTAATGATTCTCAACTTCTAAAATTTCCTTCAAAATGTAATACAATGAACATCACGATTTATTAAGCTTTCGCGAAAGCACAACTAACAATCAAACATATCTTTTAAAATATGTCTACTTATTAATTAGTAGTCTCAGGCAGACTCGAACTGCCGACCTCTACATTATCAGTGTAGCGCTCTAACCAGCTGAGCTATGAGACTGTAATTAAACAATCTATAGTTGTTAAGTAATAGTCTTAAGTAAAAAACTCAATACTAAAGTCTAACTACTATTTACTTGTTTATTAAAATTAAATCGACAGCTATTGAAAACTAAAACCTATTTTAACCTTTCGGTCGTAAGTCGTTTGCTGTGTATTATTGATATTGTTACATATAAATATATAACGCACAATAACAGGGACAAGCTCTAGAAAGGAGGTGTTCCAGCCGCACCTTCCGGTACGGCTACCTTGTTACGACTTAGCCCTAGTTACCAGTTTTACCCTAGGCCGCTCCTTACGGTGACGGACTTCAGGTACCCCCAGCTTCCATGGCTTGACGGGCGGTGTGTACAAGGCCCGGGAACGTATTCACCGGATCATGGCTGATATCCGATTACTAGCGATTCCAGCTTCATGGAGTCGAGTTGCAGACTCCAATCCGAACTGAGATAGGGTTTATAGATTCGCTCCTGGTCGCCCAGTGGCTGCTCTCTGTCCCTACCATTGTAGCACGTGTGTGGCCCAGGACGTAAGGGCCGTGATGATTTGACGTCATCCCCACCTTCCTCACGGTTTGCACCGGCAGTCTGGCTAGAGTTCCCGACATTACTCGCTGGCAACTAACCACAGGGGTTGCGCTCGTTATAGGACTTAACCTGACACCTCACGGCACGAGCTGACGACAACCATGCAGCACCTTGTAAATTGTCCGAAGAAAAAACTATCTC
This sequence comes from Dokdonia sp. 4H-3-7-5, assembly GCF_000212355.1. Taxonomy (NCBI): domain Bacteria; kingdom Pseudomonadati; phylum Bacteroidota; class Flavobacteriia; order Flavobacteriales; family Flavobacteriaceae; genus Dokdonia; species Dokdonia sp. 4H-3-7-5. The sequence continues at coordinate 2,443,326 of NC_015496.1, read as the reverse complement.
TAGTCCTGTCAATCTACATTTAAGCCCTGGTAAGGTTCCTCGCGTATCATCGAATTAAACCACATGCTCCACCGCTTGTGCGGGCCCCCGTCAATTCCTTTGAGTTTCATTCTTGCGAACGTACTCCCCAGGTGGGATACTTATCACTTTCGCTTAGTCACTCAGCCCGAAAGCCAAACAACTAGTATCCATCGTTTACGGCGTAGACTACCAGGGTATCTAATCCTGTTCGCTACCTACGCTTTCGTCCATCAGCGTCAATATATTGTTAGTGATCTGCCTTCGCAATCGGTATTCTATGTAATCTCTAAGCATTTCACCGCTACACTACATATTCTAACCACTTCACAATAATTCAAGACATACAGTATCAATGGCAATTCTATGGTTGAGCCACAGACTTTCACCACTGACTTATATGCCCGCCTACGGACCCTTTAAACCCAATGATTCCGGATAACGCTTGCACCCTCCGTATTACCGCGGCTGCTGGCACGGAGTTAGCCGGTGCTTATTCTTATGGTACCGTCATCAGTCTACACGTAGACCTTATTCTTCCCATATAAAAGTAGTTTACAACCCATAGGGCAGTCTTCCTACACGCGGCATGGCTGGATCAGAGTTGCCTCCATTGTCCAATATTCCTCACTGCTGCCTCCCGTAGGAGTCTGGTCCGTGTCTCAGTACCAGTGTGGGGGATCTCCCTCTCAGGACCCCTATCTATCGTAGTCTTGGTAAGCCGTTACCTTACCAACAAACTAATAGAACGCATAGTCATCTTATACCGCCGAAACTTTAATGTCCAAATGATGCCATTCAAACATACTATGGGGTATTAATCTTCGTTTCCAAAGGCTATCCCCCAGTATAAGGTAGATTCTATACGCGTTACGCACCCGTGCGCCGGTCGTCAGCAAGTAGCAAGCTACCTCTGTTACCCCTCGACTTGCATGTGTTAAGCCTGCCGCTAGCGTTCATCCTGAGCCAGGATCAAACTCTTCATCGTGTATTGTAAATAAATTTAACTCCTCACGACTCGAAATATCTGGTCAATAATAAACTTCTAGTTTTCAAATTCTTTGTAATAATACCCGAAGGTATTAATACGCGCTGTCAATTCAATAAATCAATGAACTTTCTCTACCACTATTAATAGCAGAAAACTCTTGCAAATGCTAAGGATTCGAACCTCAAATTAGAATAACTAATCTTCCAAAACATCTCAATAAAAACTTTTGAACTTCGCTAGATATATTACTGTTTCTCTAAGCGGGTGCAAATATACAACTGTTTTTTAAACTCACAACTTAATCTTAAAAATAATCGAAAATTTAATTTTCAACCTCTAAAACTAAGTAACAATCGCAATGAACATAACTCCCAAATAACCTCCAGTTGTTAGCGGCTGCAAAACTACAACCTTTTTCCTAATCACAAACTATCTTTTGAAAAATAATTTGAAGAAATAAAAACAAACTTTTTGAAGACATTTAAAAGAACAACCGCTTGCTGTTAAGCGGGTGGCAAAGATACACCGAAGTTCTAATCTGACAAGAATATTCTTAAGAAAATTTTAAGGAAATATGCAACTCGCTGTAAATACAAGAAGTAGCTTTTAAAATAACTTAAATGACACCTCAACAACCATAAAAGAACCCTGTTTTATACTCCATAAACTCAGAGAAACTAGCAATTCCTACCTCAGCAAACATCAAATAGCTGCAAAAACCACCCTAGATATTTTCGCGAAAGCGATACAGGGTAATTATACCATATAATAGGTATGCTATTACTCTACTCCTTTCTCCTTCCACTTATCTGATAATTCTAAAAACTCAAAGTCTAAAGCGCTAGGCTGTGTTTCTAGAATTCTTGATTGAAAAGAGCGTTGCAGTATATCTTCTATAAGGAAATCTTCTTCCTCGTTTACTGGATCAAACTCTCTCTTAAGTGATATGTCAAAAGCACTGGCGGTAGTATTGTACCAGAATGCTCTCCAACCGCTACGCAACCTCTTTATCAATTCGAATGCTGTCTCGCCTGTTTGACGGTGTATGAGCTTAATAAGTATTTGTCCTTCGGTGCGTGTGAGTTTCTTAAGCTCTGCCGAAAATTCTCCTTCTAAATATTTATGAATGATTTTTGTGTACTTCTTTCTTGCGCGTTTACCCTCTATAGAATCTAATCTACTATTTAATTCCACAAGCCTATCTGCAGCAAGTTTTGCGTAAGGAAAAACCTTTCTGGTTTTTCGGCGTAATATTAAATAGCGTCTGCGGTCTTCTTTGTTATCAAATTTTAATCTTTTAAAAACGATAACCTCATTAAGATCTATAGCGCTCCTTGGGATGGTGTCTCCCTGAATGATGTAATATTCAATTGCTACCTCTGTCGAATCTACAGGAGTTTCTTGGGCTTGAGCAAACCCTGCTATGAATACTATTATATATAGAAGATTATGTATGCGCATCTTTTTCTTTCGCTTTAAGCTAAAATCGTTCCAAAATTAGGTATTAGACCTCTATAACGTTATAAACTCTTGGTTAATATTCTTACTTTTAAAGAAAATATTATTCTATGGCTTCAAAAAGCATTTTAAATAAAAAGTCTCTAGACTTTCTCGAACGTTACCTCAACAACGCTGCTCCTACTGGTTATGAGTGGGACGGTCAAAAGTTGTGGATGGATTATCTCACTCCTTATGTAGATGAATTTATCACAGATACCTATGGAACTGCAGTTGCAGTAATTAATCCAGACGCAAAATATAAAGTAGTAATAGAAGGACATGCAGACGAAATATCTTGGTATGTAAATTATATAGCAGATAACGGACTTATATATGTAATACGTAATGGCGGTAGTGATCACCAGATTGCTCCCTCTAAGATTGTAAATGTGCACACTAAGGATGGCATTGTAAAAGGAGTTTTTGGGTGGCCAGCAATTCACACTCGCGATAAGTCTAAAGAAGAAGCTCCAAAACCTGATAACATTTTTATAGATGTAGGCGCAGCAGATAAAGAAGAAGTTGAAAAAATGGGCATATTTGTGGGCTGTGTAATCACTTACCCAGATACGTTCCATGTTTTAAACGGAAATAAATTTGTGTGCCGTGCGATAGATAATCGTGCAGGTGGCTTTATGATTGCAGAAGTTGCTAGACTACTTCATGAGAATAAAAAGACCTTACCTTTTGGTCTTTATATTACAAATTCTGTACAAGAGGAAATAGGGTTACGTGGGGCACAAATGATTGCAGAGCGCATCAAGCCTAATGTGGCAATCGTTACAGATGTAACTCATGACACCACAACGCCTATGATAGAGATGAAAAAGCAAGGACATGTAGAACTAGGTAAAGGACCCGTGATCGCTTATGCTCCTGCGGTACAGCAAAAGCTACGTGATCGTATTACAGAAACAGCCGAAAAGAATAAACTTCCTTTCCAGAGAGCTGCACTTTCTCGTGCTACGGGTACAGATACAGATGCATTTGCTTATAGCGGTAGCGGCGTAGCCTCTGCCCTTATATCACTACCATTAAGATATATGCACACTACTGTAGAAATGGTGCACCGTGAAGATGTAGAAAATGTGATTAAACTTATATATGAAACGCTACTTACTATAGAAGATGGTGAGACATTCTCTTATTTTGAATAATCCGCTTTAGCGAAAAATTGAAATAAAATAACCCGTTCAATCATATTGAACGGGTTATTACTTTTAAAACTCTGAAGAATCCTCTATGGAATCCACTTCTTCTCAAAATTAGGTGCTCTTTTTTCTAGAAAGGCATTTCTACCCTCTACAGCTTCGTCTGTCATATATGCAAGACGTGTCGCTTCTCCGGCAAAAACTTGTTGCCCCACCATGCCATCATCTGTAAGGTTCATGGCAAACTTGAGCATCTTTATAGAGATAGGTGATTTGGCAAGAATTTCTTGCGCCCACTCGTATGCAGTATCTTCTAGCTCTGCATGTGGTATTACGGCATTTACCATTCCCATCTCATAAGCTTCCTGCGCAGAATAGTTTCTACCTAAGAAGAAAATCTCTCTTGCTTTCTTCTGCCCTACCATTTTTGCGAGGTAAGCACTTCCATAACCACCGTCAAAAGAAGTTACATCTGCATCTGTCTGTTTAAAAATTGCGTGCTCCTTACTTGCAAGTGTTAGGTCACAAACTACGTGCAGGCTGTGCCCTCCTCCCACTGCCCACCCTGGAACAACAGCAATTACTGCCTTAGGCATAAAACGTATAAGACGTTGCACTTCTAGTATGTTAAGTCTATGATATCCATCCTCTCCTACATATCCTTCTTTACCGCGAGCTTTTTGATCACCACCAGAGCAAAAACTATATACACCATCCTTAGATGATGGCCCTTCAGCAGATAGAAGTACTACACCTATAGATCTATCCTCATTTGCATCATAAAAGGCATCATATAATTCCTTTGTAGTATTAGGTCTAAATGCGTTTCGCACATCTGGCCTATTAAATGCTATTCTCGCTACTCCATTACTCTTCTTATAAGTAATGTCTTTGTATTCTTTGGCTGTTTGCCAGTTTGGCTTATCCATAAAATGCTATTTTAGCGTAAAAATAATTCTTTATTCCTAGACCGATGAAAAAAGTAGTACTAAGTGTGATGGTTGTTTTTGCTTTCGCGAAAGCGTACTACGCACAAGAAGTTACCACCGCTCCCTATATTTTTACAGATACTATTGATTTACAAGCTACAGCTGTTATAAGTCAAGGCGTCACTGGAACCTGCTGGAGCTTTAGCACATCTTCTTTTTTAGAAAGTGAAATACTTAGACTTACAGGCAAGAATGTAGATCTGTCTGAAATGTATACGGTAAGGAATATATATCCAGAAAAAGCAGATAACTATATAATGAGACAAGGAGGCGCACAGTTTTCTGAGGGTGGGCTTGCTCATGATGTATTACATAGTGTAACAAATTATGGATTAGTTCCCGACGCTGCTTATACTGGACTTGCTGACACAAAAGAAACTCATAATCATGCCGAAATGGTAGCAGTGTTACATGCTATGCTAGACACCTACGTCGATAATCCTGGGCGCACCTTGAGCAAAAAATGGAAAGAGGCCGTGAACAAAGTGCTAGATGTGTATCTAGGAGAAAACTTAGCTACATTTAATTATAATGGTAAAACTTATTCTCCTAAAGAGTTTGCGAGAGAAATGAAAGTAAATCCTGAAAACTATGTGACGCTTACTTCTTTTACGTACCATCCATTTTACACTTCATTTATACTTAATATTCCTGATAACTTTTCAAATGGATCAATGTACAATCTCCCGCTAGATGAATTTATAAGTAATATAGATCACGCACTAGACAATGGGTTTACAGTTACACTTGACTGTGATGTGAGCGAACTCACATTTTCTTCAAAACATGGTGTAGCCGTGATTCCTTCTCATGATGAGAATAAGAGGATTGCCGTCTTAGGTCCAGAACTAGAAAAAACAATCTCTCAAGAGTATAGACAAGAGGAGTTTGAAAACTACAACACTACAGATGACCACCTAATGCATATCACAGGGAAAGCAACCGATCAAAATGGAACTGTTTACTATAAAGTAAAAAATTCATGGGGAACAGATCCCGCAAAGACTACTTATGATGGTTATGTGTATATGAGCGTTGCTTATATGAGATTAAAAGCTATTTCTGTACTACTTCATAAGGAAGGGCTTTTAAAACAAACTTCAAGAAAAATTACTTTTTAAAATCGACAAAGTGACATGTATCATCGATTAATTACATACATAAGCTAAACCGCAGTAATATAGTAACTTACAATCCCAAAAATTGTAATTCAAATTATCTTTGAGCCATCAACAACAAGCTATTAAAGTCGATGAGTATAAGGGAATTAAAGTCTTTAGAAGAAATTGAAACTATATATCATCTAGATATCGGGTCTGTAACTATGTTTAAAAATTACCTTGTTACAGAGTTTAAAGAAGGTGTACTACTTGACACAAAAAATTATCAATACCTGGCATCACTTATAAAAGATCATTTTGAACATTTAGACACATTTGGATATATATCTAATAGACTTAACGCATACGCTGTTGTTCCCACAGCGCTTATGAATACTGAGCCTTTTAATATCCCTAAAGCGAAGGTTGCTATTGTAAGTTATAACGAAACTAGTAAAAGGTCTTCCATTTTTGAAAGCAAATTTTATCCCTTTAAACCAGAAATATTTGACAATCTTCCTAATGCAGTTGCATGGGTAACTAGTGATGAGCTTATCACTAATTGCTAACCAACTAATTAAAAACATCCATATATAAAAAAACAGCAGGCAGCTCATAGAGCTGCCTGCTGTTTTTGTTACTTATTTAAGGAAACTTAATCTATAAGATGTATTCCATCCTCCTTTATTAGGATTTTACGATCTCTGTATAAAGTTCCTATTGCCTTTTTAAAACTCTTTTTACTTAAACCTAATTGGTTCTGTATATCTACCGGATCAGATTTATCATGTAAAGTCATGAATCCGTCATTTGCTTGAAGTTCGTCAAAGATATACTGCGCATTAGGCTCTATACTTTTATATCCTTCTTCTTGAAGTACTAAGTCAATTTTTCCATCTGGGCGTATTTTCTTTACCCATGCTTCAAGTTTATCACCAGTTCTTATATCCTCAAAAATATCTTCCTTATATATAAGACCTTTATGTTTTCCATCTACAATTGCATTTGCACCGCGCTCTGTAATGTGTGAAATAATCACCTCTACTTTATCAAATTTCTTTACCTCAATATTATCGTTAGATAAATACTTCATGGTTTTACTTGTTGCTGCAAGACGATTTGTTTTTGCGTCTAGATACATATACACGATGTACCAGCTACCTACTTTCATAGGTCTAGCTTGTTGAGCAAAAGGCACGAAAAGTTCTTTCTCAAGACCCCAATCTAAAAATGCTCCTACTTCATTTACCGCAGTACATCTTAAATAACCAAAGTTATTAAGCTCTATAAACGGCTTAAGAGTCGTCGCTACTGGTCTTTCTTCATGATCTAGATAAACATACACGTTAAGTTCATCCCATATTTTATATTCTTCTGGAACATATTTATTGGGTAACAAAACATCATCTCCTGCTTCATTAGAAAGAAAAAGCCCAGGCTCTGTCTCTCTATCTATTCTCATTATATGGTACTTTCCTATATCTAACATAATCTTAATTAAAATGCAAAAATACGATTACTTAAATTACAAACAACCATCTACTATAGACTTAATCTATAGGGTAGAAAACGATAAAACTTCAAGCACAATGTCAAATACAAATTAAGTAATTTAATAGTTACCTCATAAAAAAACGCCTTGAGGGTAAGTCAAGGCGTTTTTAGATATTGTAAGAGTAATCTATTTGTAAACAGACTCTTTCTTAAAGTGCTTTGCTAGCATATAGTATACTACTGCACGGTATTTATTACGATTAGACTTTCCGTATGTTTCAAGAACACTATCGATAGCCTTATCTAGGTCTGCGCTATCTGCAAGACCTAGCTTTTTTATTAAGAAGTTATTCTTAACAGTAGCGATTTCAGAATCAGAACCTCCAGAAACTGTAGATGAGTCTTTATTATAGATAGACGGTCCACAACCTATTGTTACTTTTGTAAGGAAATCCATATCTGGAGTTACTCCACATTTGTTCTTTAAATCATCTGCATATTTGGCGATGAGTTCTTCTCTTTTGCTCATAATTGTATTGTTACTAGTTTAGTTAATTCTTTATTACATCTTAAAGATAAACAAAAAGTTAAACTATCCTTAAAAAAGATCACTTGATAAAGTTAAAGTAATCAAGTAGCACTTTATCGTTGATTTTGCGCGGTGTGAAGATTTCAAGCAAAGCAGGTTTATCATTTGATGCATATAACTCCGCTTTCGCGAAAGCACAACTCTCCTCACTATCTGCTTTCAAGTATTTGAAATTATACATCTCACATAACTTCTCTGCCGAAAGGTCGTGCGTAGTTTCAAAAAACTCATCAAAGTTATCTGTGTTCTTATCCTTATTAGGTAGAATACGGAAAATGCCTCCTCCACTATTGTTTATAACGATGATTTTAAAATCTTGCGGAATATTCTTATTCCACAGTGCATTGCTATCGTAAAAGAAACTTAGCTCTCCCGTGATGAATGTAGTAGGCTTCGCACTTACCATAGCAGCACCTATTGCTGTACTCGTGCTTCCGTCTATACCACTAGTTCCTCTATTACAATAAACCTCAAGCGTTTTATTAATATCAAATAGCTGTGCATATCTTACAGTACTACTATTACCTAGTTGTAGCATTGAGTGATCTGGAATCTCACTGAGAATATGGTCAAATGCTTTAAAGTCGCACCATTCCATTTGGTTTATATACTCTGTATGCAGCACATCACGTTTTTCTCGTATAGTAAGCCATTCATGTTGGTAAACACTCTTAGTGTATGAAGTGTGCTCTCGCAAGTTTTCTAAAAAGTGGGAAGCCGAAGTTTCAAAATGTTTATTAAGACAGAAATAAGTGTCATAAGCTTTCTTTGCATCTACGTGCCAGTGCTGCTGTGGCTGATAATTTCTAATAAAAGCTTTTACCTTTTTTGAAACTACCATTCCTCCGAAGGTTAATAGAATATCTGGTTGCAATGCTTTGAAACCGTCGTCATCTAGACTACCGATTATGTTATCTATGCGAGTAAAGAAATTAGGGTGAGAAACATTTGATGTAGTCTCTGTAAAAACAATAACACTAGGATCATTACCTAACATATCAAGTAATGATTGTTCCATCACATTAGGCCCTTGTACTCCAATTATTACAAGCTTACGTGTTGCATGATTCCAGCTATCCATATAGGGTTGTAACTCGTCTAAAGATAGCTGACCAATAATTTTATGAGGTGCTACTTCTATAGGTTTTGCTATCGCCACATCTGTCATTTCATACAAAGGCTCGTAAAAAGGAACATTGATGTGTACTGGACCAGATTGTTCGATCGCTATATTAAGCGCTTTATTAATCTCTTGATCATTATGTCGCTGACTCTCCTTTATTTTCTGAGCAACCTTAGTATCCGTAACCTCATTTACAGGCACTAATTCGGAGTATAAGTTTGCCGAATATAAAATGTGATTTTCAAAAACGTTCTTTTGTCTTATCGTTTGTCCATCTCCTATATCTATACGTTCAATAGGTCTATCGGCACTTATAGCAATGAGCGGGATATCACTGTAAAAAGCTTCGGAGATTGCTGGATAGTAATTGAGTAAAGCACTACCAGAAGTACATACAATAGCCACGGGCTTTCTAGATTGTTGTGCAATTCCTAAAGCTACAAAAGCAGCACAGCGCTCATCTACAATGCTGTATGCTTTTATGTTTGGATTTTTTGTAAACTCAATGGTGAGCGGTGCGTTACGGGATCCTGGAGATATAATAACCGTATCAATTCCTTTACTTAAGCAAAGGTGAACGATAGATTGTGCTACAGGAATTTTAGAGTGAATCATTAGTAACAAAAATACGATTTCTACCATTTAGAATTGAGCATCTATAATCAGGAATTATAGAAAATTTGAGAAATTTAGTAACTCAAATCGTACACTTCATATTATGTAGTGCGCAGTACTTTTGCTACAGTTTGTAATTTATTTACCGTTTCCTCCCACTCAGCTACCGCATCACTTGATGCTGTTACTCCGCCACCTACATATAACTGTGCTCCACTGGCGTCTACCTCCATACATCTCAGGTTTACAAATAAATGCGTATGCTTTTTTATGGCGCTATAAGCAAGATTCTCAACATTCCTACGTGTGCTTGCTCTCTTTTTTTCTGTTTTGTAATTAAGTTCCCCTAAGAAACCTGTGTAATAAGAACGAGCATATCCTTCATTATTGAGGATAAATTCCTTTGCTTCTTCTTTTGGTAGTCCGCAAACGGCTGGTGTCGGATGTAGAGCATTTATAACAGCAGCTATGCTAGTTTCATTTTCATTTATGATTGAAGAAATATCGGTCTTGAGGTGCAGCAAAGTTCCCGCTTGCTGGGTCGTAACATCAGAAACTTGAAGATTTTTTACAAGCGTCGATAGATTTTCGACAATAGAATCTGTCACAAATTGTTGTTCCTCTTGTTCTTTTTCTCCCCAGACCACATCAGAACTAACGCTTGTTTTCTGAGTTCCAGCTAGCGACATTGTATGCAAACGTCTATTGTTTATAGATAACAATGTTTCTGGCGTAGCTCCTAGCCATAGACCTACATTAGGGTGATACCAGCAATACACAAACGCGGTCTTATAAGTCCCAAGTAATCGCTTAAAAATCTCAACAGGAGACTCATAATTATGTGGTATATTTTGCTTTCGCGAAAGCACCACTTTCTTCATAGCCGTATCTGCTATGGCTTCAATTCCTCTATTTACTAGTTTAACATGAGCCTCACGATCCTCGTTTGTATGGTTAACTAAGATTGTTTCTGCTTCTAATAGCATCTCATTTTCAAAGGAATCTAGTTCCATTGCAAAAGACTCTTCGGCAGGAATTAAGACAGTCTCTGATGTTGATGCATCAAAAGGAGCAAACACAAAGCCGCTTTCTGAGAAGTCATTTACTTCATGAAGAGTTTCATCATCTTGTAAAAGCGCATGAATCTTTTCTTCATTAGGTTTTCTATAAACCACAAATGGTAATGTACTTTCAAAATGCTCTTCGATATGTTCAAAAAAGTCTGTGCTACCCATTAGTTCCTAGGCAAAGCGATTGTAGTCAGTTTACATTTTGAAATAAGGGCATCGTTTTCATCTACTACATCAATGTTCCAAAGCTGGGTGGTTCTACCTTTATGTATAAATGTAGCCTTTGCATAGACCATCCCATCGCGTTTACTCTTTACATGATTTGCCGAGATTTCTATACCTCTTATAGTATGCTCCTGGTTGAGAAACATAAAACTAGCCGCGCTGCCTACACTCTCTGCAAGTGCAACCATTGCACCTCCATGCAACACTCCATCTGGCTGATGTACTTTTGGAGTTACAGGCATTTGTGCTACAAGAAAATCCTCTCCAAAATCTATATAAGTAATATCTAAGGTTTCCATTAAAGTGTTTTTACAACTCTCTGCTAGACGTGCTAGTACTTCTTCTTTGTTATTTTTCATATAAATCTTTAAAGCGAACAAATTATAGATACTTTCGCATATCAAATTTCGTTAATATTGAACACAAAACCCTCTATTATGATTAAAAAGACACTAGCTATCACATTACTTATACTTACATTTATCTCTTGTGATAAAATTGACGAGCTCACTAAATTTGACATAGACTACACTACAAATTTTACCATACAAGCTACTACACTTCTAGGTACGCCATTTGATATTGTTACTCCAGAGACCACCACAAACTCAGAGTCAAAATTTGAGAATAATAATACAAACTCTAGTCTTGTAGAAAGTGTGAAGTTAACCACATTAAGACTTGACCTTCAAACACCTGCTTCTGGTGATTTTGATTTCTTAAATGACATTTTTATTTACATCACTGCAGATGGTCTTCCAGAGCAACTCATCGCTTCAAAAGTGGGCATCCCAGAAAATGGTGCACGCTCACTTACGCTAGATATAGAAAATGTAGAGCTTGAAGAGTATATCAAAAAGGATTCTTACAGATTGCGCACAGAAACAACAACAGATCAAACCATCGAGTCTGATCATGAAATTGAGATTTATACTAAATTTAAAGTCGATGCAGAGATTTTAGGAGTATAATAACTCATAACATATCGCTTCTTAAAAAATGTGTCGTATTTTTAAATACGACACATTTTTTTTGATATGAAAGTAAAGACATTAGAAAACGAAAGAGCAAAATTACTTGCCTTAGAGAATTACCATTACAGTGATCTTCTTCCTCTCTCAAAAGAAGTAGACCTCAACGCCTATGGCGGTTCGGATATATCTACGGGGCCTAAACTAAAGGCGTACATAAAGGATGCAATAGAAAGACGTGAGCTGGGTACAGCATTACCTTTTATTATTTTTGACAAAAAACTTTGCAAATTTGCTGGCTCCACACGTTATGGAAATATAGATGATGTCAATAAAATTGTCCATATAGGATGGACGTGGCTTGGAGAAGATTTTCGCGGAAGCGGTCTTAACTTACATGTCAAGTTTCTCATGCTACGGTATGCTTTTGAAAAACTTCGTTATGAACGCGTGGAGTTTCGTATCGACGAGCGCAATATTCGCTCAAGAAAAGCAGTAGAAAAGCTAGGCGCTATCTTAGAAGGTATCATGCGCAAGGATATTATTACAAAAAATGGTAGACGTCGTAATTCTTGTTGCTATTCAATTCTCAAAGAAGAATGGGAAGAAATCAAGAACACACGATTTATTGATATTCTAGATAATAAAGAAGAGTAGATGTATTTAAAGTACGCTTTCGCGAAAGCGATCACTTACACCTCAACGTTTGCAAAATCAAATCTCACCATTCCATCATCATCTATAGAAGTTAGCTCCACTTCGTGTAATGTATTTACAAGTTCTGGATTCCAAGGTGATTTTACTTTTACGTAATTTTCTGTAAACCCGTGAATGTAGCCTTCCTTATTCTCACTTTCAAAAAGTACAGTGCGCATACTGTTTAATTGGGACTCATAGAATGCTCTACGCATTTTGGCTGAAAGTCCTCGTAGCATTTTACTACGTTTACTACGCACCTTTTTAGGCACTTCTCCTTCCATCGTAGCGGCAGGAGTATTATCACGTTCTGAATATGTAAAGACATGTAAGTAAGAGATATCTAATCCGGTAAGGAAATTATAAGTTTCTAGAAAATCCTCATCTGTTTCTCCCGGAAAACCTACGATTACGTCTACACCTATACAAGCTTGAGGCATTACCTCTTTGATTTTGGCAACACGGTCTACATATAACTCGCGTTGATAACGGCGACGCATCAACCCAAGAATCTTATTGCTTCCACTCTGTAATGGGATATGAAAATGAGGTACAAATGTGCGTGACTTAGACACCACATCAATTGTTTCATTTTTAAGTAGATTAGGCTCTATAGAAGATATTCTTAAGCGCTCTATTCCTTCTACTTTATCAAGCTCTTGTACGAGTTCTAAAAAAGTATGCTCGTGCTTCTTGTTTCCAAACTCTCCTTTACCGTAATCTCCTATATTAACTCCAGTAAGTACAATCTCTTTTATGTCTTGCGCAGCTATTTTTGAAGCGTTGTCCAATACATTTTGTAATGTATCACTTCTAGAAATACCTCTAGCAAGGGGTATCGTACAATAGGTACATTTATAATCACAACCATCTTGCACTTTTAAAAAGGCACGAGTTCGATCTCCTATAGAATAAGAGCTCACATAGAAATCTGCATCTTGAATCTCACAAGCGTGTACTTCTCCACCTTCCTTAGATCTATCTGGATTATCTAGTAAATCATTAATATAACTAGTGACATTAAACTTCTCTGTCGCTCCAAGAACGAGATCTACACCATCTACATCAGCAAGCTCTTCTGGTTTAAGTTGTGCATAACAACCTACTGCGACAGTAACTCCTTCTGGATTTACCTTTTGAGCTTGTTTTACAATAGACTTAAAACGCTTATCTGCATTTTCTGTCACACTACATGTATTTATCACGTAGACATCTGCAGGCTCAGAAAACTCAACTTTATCAAATCCCTCTTGCCCAAAACTACGAGCAATGGTACTAGTCTCTGAAAAATTCAGTTTACAACCTAGTGTATAAAATGCGACTTTCTTTTTAGAGGACATGTGATGATGATTTGTAAAAATTGCTCAAATTTTGAGGACTGCAAAGGTAACAAAAGAAGTAAAGAAAATATTACTACTTATAACAACTAATCTTTGGTTGCTAAGAATTTGTTTCTAGCAGCAACGGCATCTTTAGTATAGTCGCTAAAAACTCCGTCTACTCCCGCCTCAAAAAACAGTTGATACTCGGTTGCTCCACTCTTATTATTACTCCACAAAGTATCTTCTTTTCTAAAGGTGTACGGATGCACTTCTAGCTTATGCTTATGTGCCAGCGCTACAAAATCTGTAGGGGCTAGCACCTCAACCTCTCCTTTGCTCGCCTTGCTATAAGAAATCACAAAAGGTTTCCAAGGACCTATTCCATCTGCATAGGTCGAAACAAACTTCATCCCTTCGGCTGTTGTAAAGTAGTTGTATGTACGAGCATCTTTACTCAGTATAAAATCATAAGGTTGTCCTTCTGGATCATAACTTCCATCTTCCTTGGTAAAGCGTAAATCTCCATTACTAGAGATTCCAGCCGCACCTATAAGTTGTATAAGCCGCACATCTGAACGTGCTGAAATGTATTGCAACGTACTCACCTCAAAACATTGCACAAAAATGGGAGAAGTTTTATCTAGATAACCAGCCTTTGTAATCTGATTAAGAAATATATCTTCCATGGCGAGTCCTATATTTTTATGAAAACTAGGATGCTTTAATTCTGGATAAATACCCACAGGATTTCCTGATTTGGTTTTGTTCGCTTTCGCGAAAGCGATAATCTCCTCAAACGTAGGGATCTCAAAAAGATCATCATACTCGTGTGTTCTCTCCTCCCAAGACTGCCTAGCTCGTAGTGTTTTGAGTTCGCTAAGCGTGAAGTCAGAAACAAACCAATCTGTCACAGGTACACCATCAAGCATTTTGGTGGTTTTACGATCTGCATATTCTGGCAGTACAGATACATTAGTAGTTCCAGAAATAAAAGGCTCATGCCTTGCTACAAGAATCCCATCACTTGTCATCACAAGATCCGGCTCAATAAAATCTGCGCCTAGTTCGATTGCTTTTTTATACCCTTCCATCGTATGTTCTGGATATAAAAATTGCGCTCCCCTGTGTGCAATAACAATAGGCGTATTATGAATTTGAGGTTGCTCCATGTGATTACAAGATAAGATGAGTATTGAAAATAAAAGTGTTATTCTTTTTAAACTAATCATGTAGACAAAGGTAGAATCTATTCCACAAAAAAAGGCGCAAATGATATTTGCGCCTTTTTTAAATGTTATAACTAAAGATTAGATTAATCTATTCTAGTGATTTTTGCTCCTATTGCTCTAAGACGCTCATCTATGTTTTCATATCCGCGGTCTATTTGCTCGATATTATGAATAGTAGAAGTTCCCTTTGCACTTAACGCTGCAATAAGCAATGAGATACCAGCACGTATATCTGGTGATGTCATTGTGGTAGCCTTAAGTGTAGACTGGAAGTTATGTCCAATCACAGTTGCACGATGCGGATCACAAAGTATCACTTTTGCACCCATATCTATAAGCTTGTCTGTAAAGAACAAACGGCTTTCAAACATTTTCTGGTGAACCATTAGTTCTCCCTTTGCTTGGGTTGCCACTACAAGAATAATACTCAAAAGATCTGGAGTAAAACCGGGCCATGGTGCATCTGAGATAGTCATAAATGAACCATCAATATATGATTCTACCTGGTAACCGTCTGTATGTGCAGGAATATAAATATCATCTCCTTTACGTTCTAGTGTAATCCCTAGTTTTCTAAAGGTATTAGGTATCACACCTAGATCATCCCAGCTTACATTTTTAATTGTAATCTCACTCTTAGTCATCGCAGCAAGACCTATCCATGATCCTATTTCGATCATGTCTGGTAATACTCTATGCTCACAACCACCTAGTTTTTCTACTCCTTCTATGATAAGCATGTTTGAACCTATCCCTTGGATATTTGCTCCCATGCGCACCATCATTTTACAAAGCTGTTGTAAATATGGCTCACAAGCTGCGTTATATATAGTTGTAGTCCCTCTAGCTAATACGGCAGCCATCACGATATTTGCTGTACCTGTAACAGATGCTTCATCTAGTAGCATGTATGCTCCTGTAAGTCCGTTAGGTGCTTCTACCCCATAAAAACGTTCTTCACGGTTGTAACGAAAAGTCGCTCCTAGTTTTATAAAACCTTCAAAATGTGTATCAAGACGACGACGACCTATTTTATCACCTCCTGGTCTAGGAATATATCCTTTACCAAAACGAGCTAGTAATGGACCAACAATCATTATAGATCCTCTTAAGCCACTACCCTCTTTTTTAAATTTCTCACTTTCTAGGTACTCAAGGTCAAGATCATCTGCTTGAAATGTGAACTCACCCTTGGCAATTTTCTCCACCTTTACTCCCAGATTTTGCAAGATCATGATGAGCTTGTTTACATCTATAATGTCTGGCACATTACTTATGGTTACTTTTTCAGGAGTGAGTAATACGCCACATAAAATTTGTAATGCTTCATTTTTTGCTCCTTGTGGTTGAATGTCTCCTTTAAGCTGGTGACCTCCCTCGATCTGAAATGTTGCCATAGTTTATTAGGAATATTTTTAGTAACGCTTTTTGCGGTTATTGTTGTTATTATTATTTTTTGAGTAACTTCTCTTCTTGATTGGATTATCTGCAGCTTTTGCTTTTTTATTTGCTCTTATTAACCTGTCAGAATCTCGTAACTCTTCGTCGCGTTCTTTAAGATTAATCTCACCATTACTTAACTCAAATAGATGATCAAATATTACATCGTCATCTACAGTGTCCTTGTTCCAATTTAAGAAACACTTTTTCATGTGATTTGCAATAGTCATTGCAAGTCCCTCGCGCATATCTCCTTTATCCCAGCTTACGGCTACATCAATCATACGTTTGATGTTGTTACCGTAAAAACGATATTTAGGATGGTTTTGCGGATATTCTAAAGGCTCAGGACGCTCTGCAAGCTCCTCCCTAGATGGTTTACCATATGGCGACTCAACATCTAGTTGAAAATCAGACATTATAAATAGCTGATCCCACAACTTATGCTGAAAATCTGGTACATCACGCAAGTGAGGTTGCAAATTCCCCATTACTGCGATAATCGCTTTAGCTGTTTTGTTACGCTCTTCGGCGTCTTCCATTGCCGTCGCATCATTTACCATTTTCTGTATATGGCGCCCATACTCGGGAATGATGAGATGAACTCTCTCCGTGTTGTACTCTAATTGATCTATCAATTGTAAAAAATTAAGTGAAGTCGTCCTTTAAGTAAAGACATGTGCAAAATACTAAAATTTGTCTAAACGCATCTAGTCTTTAATAAATTGATAACATAACAATAAAAAAAAGACTCTTATTGTGTTCTTGAGATGATTTGGGCGTGACCACAAGGGTCGGGCGCTACGCTTTTACGCTTCGGCTCCTTGCGCTATCGCTTCATGAGCCTGCAGGGTAACTACTGCGATCCCTCACGCGGAGTTAGTAATGCTACAAATTAGTGGTGATTAATAACATTTTCGCGAAAGCGTATACCTCTTACAATGAAATAACGCCTTCTATCTTACCTACTTCCTTGTACTTTTCTATCACAACATCAGGATTATCTAGACGCACGTTAATTGAAACGCTTGTGTACTTGCCTGTGCGAGAGATATTTTTCTTTATTACAGCTCCTAGATGGTCAAAGAGCCCTTCTATTTGCGCTTCTTTCTCTGCATTTGCAGGCACAATAAACTTGTACAAATAAGGTGCAGGCCAGCTAGAAGTTTCTTCTAGTTGTGTCTTTAATTTTTTATAAAATTCTTCTGGATTTTTATCTGAACTCATGGGTATCTATTATAATACAAAGGTACAAAATTCACGTTCTTTGTAGTTTGCTTAATTTTGCTAGAAAGACTACCATTTTTATGCCAAAACGTATACTTCTCATTGGAGGCCCATCTACCGGGAAAACAACATTACTTAACCATCTAGAACAACTAGGGTATCCCTGCCTTGAGGAAATCTCAAGACAAGTGATAAGCCAAGCCCAAAAGGAAGGTATAGATCAGTTATTTCTAGAGAAACCACTGTTGTTTTCTGAGCTTCTAAGAGATGCTCGCATAGAACAGCACAAAGATGTAGATACATACATCACAGACACTGTTTTTATAGACCGAGGTATTCCTGACACCGTGGCATACATGGACTTTATAGGACAAGAATATCCTGAGGCTTTTGTACAGGCTTGCAAGACGTATACTTATGATATCGTATTCATATTGCCTACTTGGGAGAAAATACACAAAGTAGATCAAGAGCGATACGAGACTTTTGAACAAGCTCAAAAAATTGAAAAACACCTTGTACAGACGTACCAAAATTATGGTTATAACCCTATTGTAGTACCTATGTCTCCTGTAGAGGATAGAGCGGCGTTTATATTAAAAACGCTAGCACTTGAGTAATCAAGCGCAAGACATATTACAACAATACTGGGGTCACTCTACCTTTAGACCACAACAAGCAGAAATCATAAAGAATGTGCTTGCTGGGAGTGATAGTATTGCACTATTACCCACAGGTGGCGGGAAGTCTCTATGCTATCAACTACCTGCGTTATTACTAGACGGGATAACGATTGTGGTATCACCACTTATCGCTCTTATGAAGGACCAAGTAATGACTTTGCAAGAAAAAGGTATCAAAGCGCTCTCTATCACGAGCGGGATTTCTTTTAGCGAGTTAGACACGCTACTCGATAATTGTATTTATGGCAACTACAAGCTTTTATATCTCTCACCAGAGCGATTACAACAAGAGCTTGTAAGAGAACGTATTAAACTTATGAATGTCTCTCTTATTGCGGTAGATGAGGCTCATTGTATTTCTCAATGGGGACATGACTTTAGACCCGCATATAGAGAAATCTCAAAATTACGTGCTCTCAAGCCTACCGTGCCATTTATAGCGCTTACTGCTACAGCAACACCTAAGGTATTAAAGGATATCACAGAGCAGCTAGAATTACAAGATCCGCAGTTATTTAAAACTTCTTATCACCGCCCTAATCTCACATATAGTGTAGTGCAAGCTACAGACAAGTTTTACCAGCTAGAAACTATCCTAGCAAATACAAAGGCTAGTGCTATTGTATATGTGCGTAATAGAAAGGCCACACTTAATACTGCTCACTTTTTAAAAGGCAGAGGCATCTCTGCCACCTTTTACCACGGAGGTATGTCTCGTGATGAACGTCACAAACAATACCTCGCATGGCGTAATAATAAAGTACAAGTCATGGTAGGCACAAGTGCCTTTGGGATGGGAATTGATAAGGCAGACGTAGCTACTGTAGTGCATTTAGAAATTCCTGATAGTATAGAAAATTACTTTCAAGAATCTGGAAGAGCTGGAAGAGCGGGACAAGAATCACAAGCCGTACTCCTTTATAATGAAAATGACGAGGTACGATTAGAAAATCAGTTTATAAAAGTGATTCCTCAGGTAGCAGATGTAAAAAAGATATACAAGCACCTCAACAACTACTTTCAGATCTCTTATGGCGAAGGCCAAGAGACACTGCATCGATTTAACTTCAGCGAATTTTGTGCCACATACAAACTTCACACGATTCTTACATTTAATGCGCTTCAAACACTAGACCGCAATAGCGTGATAAGCTTATCTCAAGAATTTACAAAGCGCGCAACAATCAACTTTAAAGTAAATGACTTTGCGCTTTCTTACTATTTGATTCGCAATAATCAGCTGGATGATGTGGTTAAGGCTGTTCTTAGAACGTATGGAGCCGTTTTTGAACAAGTCACAAATATCAACTATAGCATAGTAGCTACAAAAGCTAGCAAAACTATAGAACAGGTGCACCAAGTCCTGCTTACACTTGAGAAAGATGATATTATAGATTATGAGCATCAAAATTATGATACCGCAATTACCTTCCTTGTCCCTAGAGATGATGATAGAACAATAAACGTTATCGCACCGTATATTAAAGCACAAGCTACGTACAAGAAAAATCAAGTAGATGCTATAAAAACATATCTCGCTACAGATACCGTTTGTAGAGCAATCCAACTTATGCAGTACTTTGACGAAACATTAACCACACCATGTGGAAAATGTGATGTATGTACAAATGCAACACACCAAGTTTCAAGAACTGCTATACACAGTGCTATTATTGATATTTTAAGAGAAGGCCCAAAAACTTCTCGCGAAATATCACAACTAGACTACCCACAACAAACTATAATTAATACGATTCGACTACTTTTGGATCAAAAAAAGATAGCCATCTTGGCAAATAACACCTACACCTTATTATGAGAGATTTACGCATAGTTTTCATGGGTACACCAGAGTTTGCAGTAACTATATTAAATGGTCTACTAGAAGAAGAATATAATGTTGTGGGAGTAATCACCGCACCAGATCGTCCTGCAGGAAGAGGACAGAAAGTAAGAGAAAGTGATGTAAAGGCGTTTGCAAAGGCAAGAAACCTCAACATCCTACAACCTACAAACCTTAAAAGTGAAGAGTTTTTAAAAGAACTTAAAGACCTTAATGCAAACCTACAGATTGTAGTTGCCTTTAGAATGCTTCCAGAAGCTGTATGGAAAATGCCAGCTTATGGAACCTTTAATTTACACGCATCACTCTTACCACAATATCGTGGCGCTGCTCCTATAAACTGGGCAATTATTAATGGAGAAACAGAAACAGGTGTTACTACATTCTTTATAGATGAAAAAATTGATACCGGTGAGATTATCTTACAAGAGAAACTCGCTATAGATGATAAGGAAAATGCTGGCGTATTACATGACCGTCTTATGATTGCAGGTAAAGAACTTGTAGTAAAAACGGTAAAAGCTATAGCGATAGATGAAGTAAGCACTTTTGTACAAGACTCCAGCAGAGAACTCAAAACAGCATATAAGTTACATAGTGAGAATACGAGAATAGACTGGGATGCTCCTCTTCAAGACATTTACAATCACATAAGAGGATTGAGTCCTTATCCAGCAGCTTACACAATGCTAGAAAATGGAGGAAAAGAGCAACGTGTAAAAATTTATAGCGCTTTCGCGAAAGCAGAAAAAGAGATGTTTATTCCATCTGGAGCAGTCACCCAAGTAGATGATCATCTAGCTATCGCAACGCCAGAAGGTTACATATGCATCACCGAAATACAACTTTCTGGGAAGAAAAAAATGGCCGTTAAAGACCTTTTAAACGGATACAAATTTGATAAAAATGCAAAAATGCGCTAAACCCTTGCTCCTATTGGTGTTAAGGGAATTATAAAAAGAGGCTGTCTTTATCAACAATTGGCTCGACTTATTAACAAAACCTCTCATTTCCCTTGCTATAGCTTGCGTAGGCAATTAATTCGGATAAATTTGTTAGGGAATTAAGCATTTAGCTTAACCAACAATTTAATTAATTAACAATTTACATTATGAACAAATCAGAATTAATTGACGGAATGGCAGAGCATGCAGGTATCACCAAAGCTGCAGCAAAAAAAGCATTAGAATCTTTCTTAGGAGATGTTGAAAAGACTCTTAAGGACGGAGGACGTGTTTCTCTTGTAGGTTTTGGATCTTGGTCTGTTTCTAAGCGTAACGCACGTGAAGGAAGAAACCCACAAACTGGAAAAACTATTAAAATTGCAGCAAAGAACGTAGTAAAGTTCAAAGCTGGATCTGAGCTTGCAACTTCTGTAAACTAGTCAGTTTTAACTGTTATATAAAAAACGGGTAGCTCACGCTACCTGTTTTTTTTGTTTTAAACCGGCTTCTATTAATATCGGTAATCTTGTTGAATATCCATTAGTAATGAACAACATCTTTGATTATCTCGTGATTGTGCTAGAGGTTTTTGGAAAATTTTCGCGAAAGCGTAACTATATCCTTTCTATATATAACAACTTATAAAAAAGAGTATAGCAAGTAGAAATGTAGATAAAGCCACTTTTTTAAGTTCTGGATCAAGTAAAGCGTGTATTGAAGTACTTCTTACGGTAATTATGTGCTTCACTAGTGGTATAAAAGCCACAAGAGAGATGTAATCAATAATATGCTTTGCTGTAAGGAAAAGATAAGAAACCCAGCTTAAAAGCCCTACAAGTAATAAAATAGCGTGATATTTTTCTGCACCTGCGGCTCCCAAAACAACAGCAAGCGTGTTTTTACCTACGCGAGCATCTGCTTCACGGTCTCTCATATTATTAAGGTGTAACACCATTGTAGATAATGTACCTACAGTGAGCGCGGGAAGTATCTGTATAAAATTGATATACTGTGTAAATAAAAAGAAAGACCCCAGAACACCCACGAGACCAAAGAATATAAAAACAAAAACATCTCCTAGTCCTCTATAACCATAAGCACTTTTTCCCACTGTATATTTTATGGCAGATACGATAGCGGCAATTCCTAAAAGTAAGAATAAGATGGAGAGCAAGAAATGATCTACGCCAAAAGAGACATAAATTAAGAGCAGTACAGTAATCACGGTGATAATTGATGTGATAATAATTGCCTTCTTAAGATCTTGTGCAGTTAGAAGTCCGCTTTGCATGGCTCTTGCAGGCCCTACACGCTCTGCATTATCTGTTCCCTTAACGCCATCACCATAATCATTTGCATAATTAGATAAGATCTGAAATCCTAAAGTAGCGAGTATGGCTAGTATAAAAATACTCCAGTTAAAGGCGCCTTCTTGCAATGCGAGTCCGCCTCCTACAAGAATCCCAGCTATAGAAAGTGGTAAGGTACGAGGACGGGCGGCACTAAGCCAAACTTGGAATGAGGGCATATATTTTTTTAAGTGCGTAAATGTACTATTTTCTTTGGGCTTCTACCCTTCTCAAATTTCAAAAGGATTTACTAGCTTCGTAATGATTAAAAATAACCTCATGATGAATATAAAATCTCTAGTTGCACTACTTCTTGTTATTCTTTCAGTTTCAAGTTGTAAGGAGCAAGAAACGGCGCTTACACAAGTTGATACCCAAGAAAAAAATCCTTTTTTCTGGGAAGCTGCAAATATGTATTTCTTACTCACAGATCGCTTTAATAACGGTGATACAAGTAATGATGTCAACTTTGAGAGAACTCAAGACGCTGCCGTGTTAAGAGATTTTATGGGTGGTGACATCAAAGGAATCACACAGAAGATAGAAGACGGTTATTTTACAGATCTTGGGATCAACGCTATCTGGTTTACTCCAGTTGTAGAGCAAGTACATGGAGCAGTAGATGAAGGAACTGGTGTTACTTATGGTTATCACGGTTACTGGACTAAGGACTGGACTTCACTAGACCCTAACTTTGGCACGAGAGAGGACTTACAATCATTAGTAAGTGCAGCGCATCAAAAGGATATACGCATTGTTATGGATGTGGTACTTAATCACACAGGTCCAGTTACAGAAAAAGATCCATTCTGGGGTGAAGACTGGGCAAGAGAAAACCCTAATTGCGCCTTCAGCACTTATGAAAATACTACCGCTTGTAGTCTTGTAGAAAACCTTCCAGACATCCTTACCGAGAGTGATCAAGAAGTTGCACTTCCAGCTACACTAGTTGCAAAGTGGAAGTCTGAAGGACGTTATGATGAGGAAATGGCAGAGCTAGATTCTTATTTCACCACAAATGACCTAAAGAAAACACCACGTAATTACATTATAAAATGGCTTACAGACTACATTAGAGACTTTGGAGTAGATGCTTTTAGAGTAGATACTACAAAACATGTAGATGAGGCCTCATGGGTGGCATTAAGAGCACAAGCTGATAAAGCCTTTGCAGATTATAAAGCAAACAATGAGGATAAAGTGATGGATAATAATGACTTTTTCATGTTTGGAGAAGTTTATAATTACTCTATAGATGGAGGTCGTGCTTATGATTTTGGAGATAAAAAGGTAGATTACTTTGCAAATGGCTTTGATAATCTGATTAATTTCCAATTTAAATATGATGCTCAAGGAAGTTATGAGCAGCTATTTAGTAAGTATGCAGTAATTAAGGATTCCATTTTCAGCGATAAGAGTTTTGTAAACTATGCTACCTCACATGATGATGGACAACCATTTGACAAAGACCGAAACAAAGCTATAGAAACAGGTACTAAGCTTCTACTAACCACCGGGATATCTCAGATCTATTATGGTGATGAAACTGCCAGAGACTTAACGATAGATGGTACAGATGGTGATGCTACCCTACGTAGCTTTATGAACTGGGATAGTATAAATACCGCTCCCACAGATGAAATTCTTGCTCACTGGCAAAAGCTGGGGACTTTTAGAAGAGATCATCCTTCGGTAGGTGCTGGTACTCATAAGATGCTAAGTGCAGCTCCTTATATATTTAAAAGATCATTTAATAAAAATGGTATGACAGATACTGTGGTCGTAGGATTAGACCTCAATATTGGGAAGAAAGATATTGTGGTGGGTAACGCTTTCGCGAAAGCGCAAACTGTGAAGGACACTTACTCAGGACAAGAAGCTAGTATAATCGACGGCAAGATAACTCTTGATACTCCTTACGATATTGTTTTACTAGAGGTTGTAAAAAACTAAGTATCTAGCTGTTGAAGAAATGAAGCCAGCACTTGAGATATCCCTAACTCCATAGCAGGATTTGTTATGGAGAGCTCGTTTACATCAAAATTTTCGTGAAATGATGGAAAGCTAAAACTCTCAGCTACAACCCCTCCAAAACGGGGAGCTGTGCTTTTCATGTATTCAAGTGCAGAAGAGGCTCCTCTCGCTCCAGGAGAAGTACTCACTAATAGAATCTTCTTATTTGCTAAGAAATTCCTGTCTGCACGAGAAAGCCAGTCTAGAATATTTTTAAAATAGGCAGATATCATCCCGTTGTGCTCATTTACTCCTATAATAATCCCAGAAGCCTCGGCTATCTTATTTTTAATAATCTGAATATCTATTGGAATTCCTCGCTCTTGCTCAAGATCTAAATTATACATAGGAATATCATAATCTAGAAGATGTAAACGCGATGCGGGTTGAGATTGAATTGCATTAATAATATAATCTAGCAACATGCTATTTATAGATGTGTTGCTATTACTTCCGGATAGTGCAATAATTGTTTCCATAGTTTCATAAAAAAAGCCACCCGAAGGTAGCTTTTTTATTAATTATATATTTTCTCAATTATAGGCTCACTGTAAGTGTAGCAATAATTGATGTATTGTCACGGTCTACTGTAGCCTCATTCGTTAATCCTGTGCTGTATAGAGAATTAGTGCGCTCTTGTGAGAATGTATCGTAAGCTACGTCTAATTTTATTTTTCCAAAATTATAACCAATACCTGCAGAGTAACCAGACAAATCACCTACCGTAGTCTCATCTTTAAACGGACTATCTTCATAGCGATAACCACCTCTAAAACTCCATGCTTGAGATCTAATCTCTCCACCTAGTTTATAAGAATTTACTGGTTGCAATAAATTATCTATCGCTGCATTTTGAGCGTTAAAAAAAGAATCGCTTTCTGGTCTAAAACTAAGATTTGTATAATCTTTATAAGAATAATCAAAACTTAATAAACCTTGCTGTCCAAAAAGATATGCCACACTTCCTGTATATTTTCCCGGTGTTTTGATTTCATAATTTTCATAGATATTAGTTACTCTAGGATTAATCACCGTGTTAAATACTCCTGCATCATCAATAGCTGTAGTAGAAACACTTTGATTAGTCTCTTCACTTATAGTTGTCCACGAAGGTGAATCATAGGTAAAGCCAACTCTCAAGTTTTCTCCAGCCTTATAAATACTTCCTAGTTGGAAAGAAAATCCACTACCAGTAGTTCTTAAATTATTTTCAAAACGAATGTCTGTAATATTTGTAAAACCTTCATCTGCTCCTACATTGTTAGATTCAAATAAAACAGTAGACCGGTTATAATCTATAAAATGAGAATTTAAGTTAAGTCCTAAATAAAGATTTTCATCATACTGCGCTCCAATATTGAATGACGCTTTACCACTATAACCCGATGAAGCAAAAATGTACTCCTGGTTATAATTTTCGGCAACTGTATTTACAAAATACTCAGTATTACCAAAATCATTTGAAGCTGGATCCAAAATAAAAGACTGAAATCCTAATAGTGCTTGTTGAGCACCGAAGCCTTCAGTTTCACCAAGAAATTGGTATAAATCCGCTACAGATTCGCCATCAACTGTTTCGAGTAAATCAAGTGGCACTCCTTGTGCAAAGTCACTGAAATAGCTAGAAATAGAATTTGTATTGTTTCCGACAGCTGTATACTGATTATCAAGATTTGATGTTCGATTGTAATTGAAACTAAGAGAAACTTTATTCCACTTAGAATTACCTGAACCACCTATAATAAAAACACCACCAGCCTGATTTATAGACAAATCAGAATCTGAAACGTTTGTAGTGTTACCCAGATACCTTGTATCATTATCATAGTTATCATTAACAATGGTAAGAGAAGCTGTTCCTCTTGTAAAAACTGCGCTAGCTGCAGGGTTATCACCTATTGCACTTAAGTCTCCTCCTAAAGCACCAAAGGCACCTCCCATAGCTCTATAACGAGCTGTTCCGGTTACATTTGATGAAGTATATAAAAGTGCATCAGAAATACTCTGTCCAAAAGATGTTCCTGTGGCCACTAAAGCCGCTATTATAATTAGTTTTTTCATATAAAAAATTTAATACTGTAAACTATATCGCTTATCCTCTACGTCCTCCGCTTCTACCAGAAGATCTTGAAGATGATCCACTACTACTTCTTGATGATGATGATCTAGAAACAGAGCTACTTCTAGATGAAGATCTGCTAGGTGTTGCTGACGGTCTTGATGGCCTAGATGCAGGTCTTGAATAGGTTCCACTTGGTCTAACTGGACGCGAAGGTCTTGATTGAGTTCCAGATGGTCTCGCAGCACTAGGTCTTCCTCTAGTAACACCATCGCGGCTAGCTGAAGTTGGTCTCCCTCTAGTGACACCATCACTGCTGGTAGATGTAGGCCTACCTCTCGTAATACCATCACGACTAGTAGATGTAGGTCTCGCTCCGATTACACGTGTACTTGTCCCTCTATTTCTAGAATATGTATTTCTACTAGTTGATTGTGTTGTTCTTCCAGAAGACGAACGTAAACGCGACCTTGAAGATGAAATAGCATTTACAGCACTACTTCTTCTTCCCGTATTTGAAACAGCTGATCTTCTACCTGCGCTATAAGCTACACGACCACCGTAATTTCTATTATAATTACCATAATAGTGATTATTAAAATTGTTACCGTAGTGAAAGTAGGGACGATTATATGCAAATCCATAACCTGCATAACCAAAAAATGGATTATTAAATCCTCTATGTATGCCATATCCCCATGGTGACCAGAATCCGCCTCCCCAAGCATTTCCATAGAATCCTCCACCCCAACCGTAACCGTAGCCTCCAAAACCTCCCCAGTTATTGAAGCCCCAATAAGGAGCGTTATTGTAAATGTTTATTTCAACATCTTGAGTTTCATCACCCCAAGCTGCATAACCAGTATTCGTTTCAAAACTAGCTCCGTCTACATAAATATCAGTCCCCGCCTCCGAAGAATAGGATTCAATATCAGTAAATACAGCACCATCTTCTTCTAACTCACTGAGCTCTTGAACTCCTTTTTCAAAATAATTTTTGTAAACCTGAGTGTTTGCACCACTAGAAATTTCTTGACCAGAAGCACTAGCTGCATCAGCTTGAGGACTACTGTAAATTCCATCCTCATCATAAAAATTCTGAGAAGAGCTACAACCTATCAAAAATACTGACGTAACAGCCACAAATGACAAATTCTTTGTTGTGCGTATAAGTGAAGTATAAAATTCCATATCGATAGTGTTTTAATTGTTGCTTGATTCAAAAATACCTAATTTCGCTAGGTATTTTTACATTCAAATTAACACAACATTTGTGCCAAAATAAGTTTTATGGGCAAGAACCTCACAAAAAGAAGTGAAGATTATTCTAAATGGTATAATGAATTAGTAGTTCAAGCAGACCTAGCAGAAAACTCAGCAGTGCGCGGCTGTATGGTTATAAAACCATACGGATATGCTATCTGGGAAAAAATGCAAGCAGAGCTTGATCGCATGTTCAAAGAAACAGGACATGAAAATGCATATTTCCCACTATTTGTACCCAAAAGTCTTTTTGAAGCTGAAGAGAAGAATGCAGAGGGCTTTGCAAAGGAATGTGCAGTAGTTACCCACTACAGATTAAAAACAGATCCTGATAATCCTAGCAAGCTTATTGTAGACCCTAATGCAAAATTAGAGGAAGAACTTATCGTTCGTCCTACTAGTGAAGCTATTATATGGAATACATATAAAGGGTGGATTCAATCATATAGAGATCTTCCACTATTAATCAACCAATGGGCAAATGTAGTACGCTGGGAAATGCGAACTCGCTTATTCTTGAGGACTGCCGAATTCTTATGGCAAGAAGGCCACACAGCACATGCTACTAAGCAAGAAGCACTAGTTGAGGCAGAATTGATGAATAACATCTATGCAGAATTTGCTGAGAATTTCTTAGCCATTCCTGTAGTAAAAGGTGTAAAGACAGAGAGTGAACGTTTTGCTGGTGCAGATGAAACCTTTTGTATCGAAGCCCTTATGCAAGATGGAAAAGCGCTACAAGCTGGCACATCTCACTTTTTAGGTCAAAATTTCGCGAAAGCGTTTGATGTAAAATTTACCACAAACCAAGGAAAGCAAGAGCATGTATGGGCTACCTCTTGGGGTGTATCTACACGACTTATGGGAGCTCTTATAATGACGCATAGTGATGACCAAGGACTTGTTTTACCTCCTAACCTCGCTCCTTTCCAGGTGGTGATTGTTCCAATATACAAAGGACAAGAACAACTGGATGCAATATCTCAAGTGGCAAATGAAATTGTACAAGACCTTAAACTGCACGGAGTTTCTGTAAAGTTTGATAATCGCGATACTCATAAACCAGGATGGAAATTTAATGAGTATGAGCTCAAGGGTGTTCCTTTAAGAATAGGAATAGGACCTAAAGACCTTGAGAAACGAACTGTAGAACTTGCAAGAAGAGATACACTGACTAAAGAATTTGTAGCCAAAGAGAATATTGTAGAGACTGTAGTTGACCTATTAAAGGAAATACAAGAAAACCTATACACTAAGGCAAAAAATTACAGAGACACGCATATAACGCCTGTAAATGACTTTACAGAATTTAAAGAAGTACTAGAGACCAAAGGAGGTTTCTTGAGTGCACATTGGGACGGAACAGAGGAAACAGAAGAGAAAATCAAACAAATAACAAAAGCAACGATAAGATGTATCCCTATGGATGCTGTTGAAGAGGAAGGAAAATGCGTTTTTTCTGGTGCTCCTTCTAATCGTAGAGTACTGTTTGCCAAGGCCTATTAAAAAAAATTTGAAAAAAGTTTCAAATTGGCTTGCAACATCTAGAAATATGTTTATTTTTGCATCCGCAATTTAAACGTTGTTCTAGGCCCGTTCGTCTATCGGCTAGGACGCATGGTTTTCATCCATGTAAGAGGGGTTCGATTCCCCTACGGGCTACACATTTTGAATACATAAATTCTGAAGGTAACACTTCAGAATTTTTCTGGCCCGTTCGTCTATCGGCTAGGACGCATGGTTTTCATCCATGTAAGAGGGGTTCGATTCCCCTACGGGCTACAATTTTTATAATTACTAGAAAAAACAATAATGGCAAATCACAAGTCAGCTTTAAAGAGAATTAGAAGCAACGAAGCTAAGCGTCTTAGAAATCGTTACCAACACAGAACGACTCGTAACGCGATCAAAAGACTACGCGATATGACTGAGCAGAAAGATGCACAGGCTTTATATCCAGCTGTAGCTTCTATGATTGACAAGTTAGCTAAGCGTAATATCATTCATGATAACAAAGCAGCTAACCTGAAATCTAAGCTTGCAAAGCACGTAGCAGCGCTATAATAGCACTACGATTATGATATACAGAGAACTTCTATATTTCTATAGGGGTTCTTTTGTTATTTAAGAAGTAGATAAGTATAACTTACGCTTTCGCGAAAGCAAAACCTCTCTACTACTTTTACATATTAAATTAATACCGCAAGAAATTCTTGCAACTGATTAGGCTAACCTCTGACGATGTTCGTGAATGTTGCCCTAACGTAAAACCACTTTAATATCCATAGAAATGGAAGATTTAGTAAAATTCGTACAAGACGAATTCATCCCAAAAAATGATTTCCCAACTTTTTCAGCAGGAGATACAATTACTGTATTTTATGAAATTAAGGAAGGTGAAAAAAGTAGAACACAGTTCTTTAGAGGAGTTGTGATTCAATTAAGAGGAACTGGAAGAACTCAAACATTTACAATCCGTAAAATGTCTGGTACTGTTGGTGTGGAACGTGTATTCCCACTTAACCTTCCTGCTATCCAAAAGATTGAAATAAACAAGAAAGGTATTGTACGTCGTGCACGTATCTTTTACTTTAGAGGTCTTACTGGTAAGAAAGCTCGTATTAAAGAAAGACGTGGCGCTTAAGCTACTACAATATATTATCAAAAAGCTCCATCATAACGATGGAGCTTTTTTTTGAACATATGTTAGGATACAAACATCTTAAAAGAGATAAATATTATACACACATCTACATTCGCATTGGAAGAATACAGATTCATTAATCAAGTAAATTACTGTTGTCATCTTTCGAACTAATTAGAATCTTTCCGTAATAGTTGACAAGAAGTTCAAAGTCACTCCCCTTCTCCTCAAACTTAATCTCCCTCCTTAAATACTACACATCAAGCATAGCTATTAGCACTACAGCTTTGTAACACACCTAAATGTCAAGGCCACCTTAATACTTTATATAACTTCTAAAAAAGCATTATACATCCCTCTTAATTAATTAAATGAATTCAATGTGTACTTAAATACAATATTCTTAATAATTCTAAGTGCATTCGCACACCTAAGCATTGCAAGTAACCTTAGTGATTTGGTATATTTGCTAGGCTCGACTTACGAGTGATTTTCAAAAGATTTAATAAACAAATACCTTCTAAATGGCGACAGAAAAGACCACTATAAAGTATACACTTACGGATGAAGCTCCTATGCTTGCGACGCATTCATTCCTCCCTATTATAAAACGATTCACCCAGTCTTCTAATATTGACATGGAGCTAGTGGATATTTCTCTAGCTGGTCGTATCGTTGCAAATTTTCCAGACAACCTTACCGAAGATCAAAAACAAGAAGATGCATTGCTTGCGCTAGGAGAACTAGCAAAGCAACCAGAAGCAAATATTATCAAACTTCCAAACATCTCTGCCTCTATACCTCAGCTTACGGCTGCTATAAAGGAATTACAAAGTGATGGATACGATATTCCAGATTTTCCAGAAGAACCAAAAACTGACGAGGAAAAATCTATACGTGCTAGATATGCAAAAGTATTAGGTAGTGCTGTAAACCCAGTATTACGTGAAGGTAACTCAGACCGTAGAGCTCCTAAGCCAGTGAAGCAATATGCGAGAAACAACCCACACAGTATGGGCGCGTGGAGTGCAGATTCTAAAACACATGTTTCTACAATGTCTCATGGAGATTTTAGAAACAATGAAAAATCTGTTACTATTCAAGAAGCTGGAAATGTGCGTATTGAACATGTAGCTGCAGATGGAACTGTTACTGTTCTTAAAGCTAACACACCAGTACTAGCAGAAGAAATTATAGACGCTTCTCTTATGGAGAAGAAAGCTTTAATTTCTTTCCTTGAAGAGCAAGTAGTAGATGCAAAAGAGAAAAACATCCTTTTCTCCCTTCACATGAAGGCGACTATGATGAAGGTTTCTGACCCTAAAATATTTGGACACGCAGTACGTGTGTTTTTTGCACCAGTGTTTGAGAAGTACGGAGCTACTTTTGATAAACTAGGAGTAGATGTAAATAATGGATTTGGAGACTTAGTTTCTAAAATTGACGAATTACCATCGTCAGAAAAAGAAGAAATCCTTGCTGCTATAAAAGATTGTTATGATGCAAGACCAGATCTTGCAATGGTAAATTCTGATAAAGGAATTACAAACCTACACGTTCCTAGTGATGTTATTATTGATGCATCTATGCCAGCAATGATACGTGCATCTGGACAAATGTGGAATGCAGAAGGAAAACAACAAGACACAAAAGCGGTAATTCCAGATAGTAGTTATGCTGGGGTTTTCCAAGAAACTATAGATTTCTGTAAAAAACATGGAGCTTTTGACCCTACAACAATGGGTACTGTTCCTAACGTAGGTCTTATGGCTCAAAAAGCCGAAGAATATGGATCTCACGACAAAACTTTTGAAATACCAGCAGCTGGAGTAGTACGTACAGTAGATGACGCTGGAAATACACTAACAGAACACAAGGTAGAAGAAGGAGATATCTGGAGAATGTGCCAGGTAAAAGATGCTCCTATACGTGACTGGGTTAAACTTGCTGTAAGTCGTGCAAGAGCTACTGGTGTGCCAGCTATATTCTGGTTAGATCAAGAGAGAGCTCATGATGCGCAACTTATCAAGAAAGTAAATCTTTACCTTAAAGATCACGATACTGATGGTCTTGATATACAAATCATGTCTCCTGTACTTGCTACACGTTTCTCTTTAGAACGTATCAAAAATGGACAAGACACTATCTCTGTAACAGGAAATGTACTTCGCGATTATAACACAGATTTATTCCCTATTCTAGAAGTAGGAACTAGTGCAAAGATGCTATCTATCGTTCCTCTTATGAATGGTGGAGGTTTATTTGAAACTGGAGCTGGAGGATCTGCCCCTAAGCATATCCAGCAGTTTCTAGAAGAGGGTCACCTGCGTTGGGATTCTCTTGGAGAATTCTTAGCACTAGCAGTATCGCTAGAGCATGTAGCAACTAGCCGTGGTAACGATCGCGCTCAAGTTCTTGCAGACACGCTAGATGAAGCGACAATTAAATTCTTAGAAAATAGAAAGTCTCCTTCTCGTAAAGTAAACGAGCTAGATAACCGTGGTAGTCACTTTTATCTTGCACTTTACTGGGCACAAGGCCTTGCTGCACAGACTGTAAATACTGACTTAGCTTCAGAGTTTGCACCTATAGCAAAAACTATGGAAGAAAACGAGCATACAATTATTAACGAACTAAATGCCGCACAAGGTGAGCCTCAAAATATAGATGGTTATTACAGCGTAAGCAGTGAGAAAACATTTGCAGCCATGAGACCTAGTGCTACATTTAATGCAATTATTGATTAGATTATAACGCTTTCGCGAAAGCGCACAACATTACTTAAAAGCCTCTTCTAGACAGAAGAGGCTTTCATTTTTTTTAACAAGTTTAATTAAAGAATTGTGGTTAGCTTTACTCAAAACTATAACATGAAAAAGTTCTTTACTTTACTCTTTCTCATAGGGGTTACTCAGCTTTCATTGAGTCAAGAAAAATATACACTAAGTGGCACAATCACCGATAGCTCAAGTAATGAAACGCTCATAGGTGTAAGTATATTATTTCCAGAATTAAGCGATGGCGTAGTGACAAATTCTTATGGATTCTATTCCATAACGCTACCCGAAGGAACCTATCAATTACAAGTAAGCTATCTAGGATTTAAAGATGTAATTGAGACTGTTAATCTTACAAGCGATATACGTCGCAATTTTAAACTAGCACCTTCTGAAGAGCTACTCAATGAGGTTGTCATAGAAGAAAAAGTAGAGCGAGTACGTATACGGAAACCTCAAATGAGTGTAAATGCATTGAGTGCTGCTACTATTAAACAAATTCCCGTAGTACTGGGAGAGGCAGATGTCATTAAAGCGATTTTATTACTACCTGGAGTTACAAGTGCTGGTGAAGGTGCTTCTGGATTTAATGTTCGTGGTGGTGCGGCAGATCAAAATTTAATATTACTTGATGAGGCTACCATATTCAACTCCTCTCATCTCTTCGGATTTTTCTCAGTATTTAATCCTGATGCGATTAAAGATTTAAAGCTATATAAAGGCGGAATCCCCGCACGTTATGGTGGTCGCGTTTCTTCTGTATTAGATATTTATCAAAAAGAAGGAAATAGCAAAAATGTAAAAGTAAGCGGAGGAATAGGCGCTGTAGCGAGTAGATTACTTGTAGAAGGACCTATTGTCAAGGACAAAGCTGCGTTTCTACTAGGAGGAAGAGCATCATATGCTCATTTATTTTTACCCTTATTTGACATAGACAACAAGGCATACTTTTACGACCTCAACACTAAGATTAACTATAATATAAATGACAACAATAGCTTGTACCTCTCTGGATACTTCGGCAGGGACCTCTTTAGTATAGATGATAGTTTTAAAAATGTTTATGGAAATGCCGTAGGAAACTTACGATGGAATCATATTTTTTCTGATAAATTATTTTCTAACGCTTCCCTGATTTATAGCGACTATTATTATGGTTTAGACCTTGACTTTGTAGGCTTTGAGTGGAATTCTGGCATCAATAACATTAACCTCAAGTATGATCTTACTCATTACTTAAATGATAAAATGAAGATTTACTCTGGGATTAATAATCTATACTACACCTTTAATCCTGGTCGCATAAAACCTAATGGCCCAGATTCTGGTATTATAGAAGAACAACTCACAAAGAAGTATGCAAATGAGTTTGCTGCATATGTAGATATCGAACACAAATTATCAAAAGATCTCACCGTTGAGTACGGGCTACGTTATAGTAATTTTACTCGCCTTGGTCAAGATGAGATTAATATATACAGAGATAATCAACCTGTAACTTTTGATCCGTTTTTATTAATTTATAAAAGTGAAGATCCTATTGAAACAGATACTTCACTATCGAGAAGCGATAAGCTAGCTACCTTTAATTCACTAGAACCACGTATTGCTGCATCTTATGCCTTTAATGACGACACCTCTATAAAAGCAAGTTACACACGACTCGTTCAATATCTTCATTTATTATCAAATACAAGCTCCCCTACTCCTCTAGACATTTGGACTCCTAGTGGACAATTTGTACAACCTCAAAAACTAGATCAATATGCTTTGGGATACTTTAAAAACTTTGAAGTAAAAGACACAGAGTACACCCTAGAAACTGAGGCATTTTATAAAAACATAGATGGTAGAGTAGATTATATTGATGGTGCACAACTTATCGCAAATGATGCCATCGAGCAAGTGGTATTACAAGGCGAAGCAAGAGCTTATGGACTAGAGTTTTTATTAAGAAAAAATGATGGTGACCTCAAAGGATTTATTGCTTACACGCTCTCAAAATCTGAGCAACGTACTCCTGGCAGAAACGAGAATGAGTTGGGTATCAATAGAGGGCAGTGGTATAACACTCCTTATGACAAAACTCATGACATCTCCATGAATCTAAGCTATGAGCTCAGTAAGAAGTGGAAATTTGGCAGTAACTTTCTTTTTCAAACAGGACAGCCTACAAATTTTCCTGTAGGACAATTTGAGTTTCAAGGAATAGTAATCCCAACATATGGTCCTCGCAATGAACAACGATTGCCATCTTACCATAGACTAGACTTAAGCGCAACACTAACTCCTAGTGCAAATGAAGGTCGCTCATGGAAATCCGAGTGGATTTTTAGTCTTTATAATGCCTATAATCGTCGAAATGCTGCTTCAATTAACTTTAGGCAAAATGCAGAAACTGGAAACAATGAAGCTATTAGAACTTCTATTTTTGGGGCAATACCGGCAGTAACTTATAATTTCAAATTTTAAGAATATGAAATATTTATTTTCCATACTTGTACTGCTTTTCATCGCTACTTCTTGTGAAGATGTAGTAGATGTAGATCTTAACAATGAAGCACCAAGACTTATAGTAGATGCACTTATTAGAATTGATACAGCACAAAATCTAACAGATGCAACCATTAAGGTTTCTTTATCATCTTCATTTTTTGGAGCTATTGAGCCTGCCTCAATAGAAAATCTAGAATTAAGAAAAGAAGACGATGGTAGTAGTGTTCCCTATGAAGCTATTCCTGGGTCACCTGGAATGTATCGCCCTTTCAGCACGACAACTTCTCCTGTATCAGACAATAAAATTGTAACTAACTGGCTCGTAGATGATAGTGAGTTTCTATTATATGTAACTTATCAAGATCAGCTATACCTAGCTAGAACTTCATTTGCGCCTTCGTCTCCTATTGATTCTGTCACTCAGGGTGATGGAGGACTCTTTGATGAAGATGATAAAGAAGTGATTGTGGCATTTACAGATATCGAAGCTCAAGAAAACTATTATCTTTTTGACTTCGGGTTCAATGAATTCTTACCTACAGAGGATCGATTTTATGAGGGACAACAATTTGAGTTCTCTTATTTTTATGATGCAGAAGATACAGGTATTGCAACGGGAGACGAAGTAAACATTAGTATTCTAGGAGCTACAGAAGACTTTTTCAACTACATGAACGGACTTGTAGAACAGAGTCAGCAGGGAGATAATGGACCTTTTCAAACTCCTACCGCCACCGTAAGAGGAAACTTTCTCAATGTGAGTGACATAGATAATATAGACCAGTTTGATAACGTAAATAGACCAGATGCTTTTATCTTAGGCTACTTCTCGTTATCACAAGAATTTACAACTAGCTTCGTTATTGAAGAGTAATTTTCTTTTTACGCTTTCGCGAAAGCGTACTAATAACAT
This sequence comes from Dokdonia sp. 4H-3-7-5, assembly GCF_000212355.1. Classification (NCBI taxonomy): domain Bacteria; kingdom Pseudomonadati; phylum Bacteroidota; class Flavobacteriia; order Flavobacteriales; family Flavobacteriaceae; genus Dokdonia; species Dokdonia sp. 4H-3-7-5. The sequence goes on along the minus strand of NC_015496.1, from coordinate 2,406,592 downwards.
ACATCTACATTTTATTTTATTACTTGATTACCTACATTAGCCTTTATGATTAAAAGTATCTTATCCTTTATATTATTTATAGTTACAACCACGCTTCTATTCTCACAGCAAGATATACCTCAAGACTATTTTGTTAATCCGCTGGACGGGCAGCTTGTTCTTGCTGGAAGTTTTGGAGAGTTGAGAAGTAATCACTTTCATAGTGGTTTAGATTTAAAAACACAAAGAAGAGAAGGACTTCCAGTTTATGCATCTGCGGCTGGTACGGTTACACGCATTAAGATATCGCACTACGGTTATGGGAAGGCCATTTATGTTACTCATCCTAATGGATACACTACCGTTTACGGGCACCTGCAGAAATTCTGTGATGAGATAGAAGAATTTGTAAAAAATGCACAGTATAAGAAAGAAAGCTTTGAGATAGAGCTTTTTCCTAAAAAAGGCGAACTAGAAATAGGTCAAGGTGAGATTCTAGCATATAGTGGTAACACTGGAAGCAGCGGCGGACCGCATTTACATTTTGAAATAAGAGATGCAAATGAACGCCCTATGAATCCGTTTTTATTTGGACTTACAGCAAAAGACACACGTAAACCTACTATTAATGAGCTCCGCGCGTATCCTGTAGGAGAAAATGCATCCATTAATCAAAATGCGAATCCAGTGTCTGTGAGACTCACACAGAAGCCTGATGGAAGCTACCTTGCCGAAAATCTCAATGCACATGGAGAAATAGGTTTTGCAATAGGTACCATAGACCAACAAGATCTAGCAAATAATAAAAATGGCATATATGCTATTACCACAGCTGTTAATGGTCAAGAAAACTTTGAAGTAACTATGGATAAATTTTCATTTGCAGAGACTCGCTATCTCAACCGAATGATTGATTACAGTCTATATAAAGACAAGCGTAAACGTGTTCAAAAATTATTTATAGAAAAAAACAATCCTTTGAGCATCTACACTAAGCAAGTGGATAATGGTGTGCTGAATATAATAGATAGCCTCTCTTATCAATATCAAATAAATGTGCGTGACTATGCAGGTAATAACGTAATCATTAATGTACCTATCACTGGTAAAAAAGGAACGATAACACCTGCTGACAAAAGTGAAATAGAAGATTATGTCTATAGTAATCAAGGATATACGTATAATGACGGCAAATTTGAAGTGTATATACCAAAAGGAGCGTTATACGAAGACACTTTTCTCAACTTAAAAACAGAAGGGGATAAACTTACACTGCACGAAGATTTAATCCCAGTGCATAAGAATATTGCTATCTCTTATGACTTGTCTAGTTACAATGAAGAAGACCGAGATAAGCTATATTTAGGTAGAATAGGATACAAAGGAGACGTTTATTATAGCAATACAAGAATTAAAGATAATAAGCTACAGATAAGCACTCGTATATTAGGCGACTATACAATAGGAAAAGATACGGATTCACCAATCGTAAAAGCTGTAAATATTACAAAGGGAAAATGGATGTCAAAATACAGATATCTCAAGTTTGAAATAACAGATCTTACTAGCGGCATTAAAGGCTATAGGGCTACTGTAAATGGCAAGTACATTCTACTCGAGTATGACCCAAAAACTAAACTTCTTACTCATGACTTTAATGACAAGGTGATAACAGACACAGAAAACAACTTAAAACTGATTGTAACTGACAATGTGGGAAATAACACTACATTTGAAACTACTTTCTTTAGAAAATCTGCCTTTTGAAAAACAACTACCTACTCCTACTCATTACGTTACTAGTCACAACTGCTAGCAGTCTAGCGCAAACCGCAACTTTACGCGGTATTGTGGTTGATGATAGAAACACTCCAGTTCCTGGGGTTTCTGTGTCTTATGGAACGAATGGAACAACTACAAATGATAATGGTTTTTACTTACTTGAAATACCTTCTGGTGAGAAAGTAACTATAAACTTTACCTATGTAGGTTTTAAAAAAATAGCACAACCTTTTAACCTCTCTCCTAATGCTGAAGTGGAGTTTAACCCAGTGTTAAGCGCAGACGTAGAACAACTAGGAACAGTAATTATAACCGCAACAACACAACAACGCGTTGAGGGTGTTGTGACGATATCGCCTGAAGTTATTAGAAAAACTCCAGGCGCAAACGCTGGAGTAGAAAACTTATTAAAATCCTTACCTGGCGTAAGTAACAATAACGAGTTGAGCACACAATATTCTGTACGTGGGGGAAACTTTGACGAGAACCTTGTATATGTAAATGAGATTGAAGTATACAGACCTTTCTTAATAAGGTCTGGGCAACAAGAAGGATTGAGTTTTGTAAACAGTGATCTTGTTCAAAACGTGGCTTTTAGTGCTGGAGGGTTTCAAGCCAAATATGGAGACAAATTGTCCTCGGTTTTAGATATAAGCTATAGGAGACCTACAGGTTTTGCCGCTAGTGTAGACGCAAGCTTACTAGGTGGAAGTATCTCTGGTGAGGGAATAACAAAAGACGGACGTTTTACAGCACTCACAGGGGTGCGTTACAGAGACAACAGCATGCTTGTAGATGCAAAGCAGATAGAAACAAATTTTAGACCTCGCTTTTTTGATGCGCAGACCTTTTTAACCTATAAGTTTTCAAATAAATTCCAATTGGACTTTCTTGGAAATATTGCTGTAAACAAATATGATTATGAGCCACTTACAAGACAGACTAATTTTGGAACTTTAGCAGATCCTTTAGCACTTGTTGTTTTTTATGAAGGCCAAGAAAAAGATAAGTATGAGACATACTTTGGAGCCTTAAAAGGAACTTACGAGCTTAATGAGCATACTACATTAAAGCTATTAGGCTCTGCATATCACACACAAGAGCAAGAGTATTTTGACATTTTTGCAAATTATCGCTTAGGACGTCCTAACACAAATATAGGGGATGAAAATCTAGGAGATGTAGAATTCACTCAAGGTATAGGGTCTCAACTTACCCATGCCCGTAATGATCTTGATGCGCTTTTTATTAACCTAGAGCACAAAGGAACCTACTTAAAAAACGATGATCAGCTAGATTGGGGAATTAAATATACTAGAGAAGATATACGTGACCGCCTCGAGGAATATGAAGTAATAGATTCGGCTGGCTTTTCAATTAGACCTCCCATAGGAGATTTTATAAACCAGCAACCTTACGAAGCTTTTGACGCTCTTCTTGAACCCTTTACAAATATAAGAGCACGCAACAATGTACAAATAGACCGCATCTCTGCTTATGGTCAATATAGCAAGCGCACGAACTGGGGCAATAATGAAGTTTGGATTAATGCAGGAGTACGGGCACATCAATGGACAGTAAGTGGTGAAGCCATAGAAAGTAATACACAAACCATTATCAGCCCTAGAGCTCAAATTAGCTTAAAACCAGGCGGAAGTGAGGATATGATTTTTAGACTCTCAGGAGGGCTTTATGCACAACCACCGCTCTATCGTGAATTAAGAGATTCACTAGGTCAAGTACGCCCAGAAGTAAAAGCTCAAAAATCTTATCATATTGTAGCTGGACACGATTGGAGCTTTAATATGTGGGAACGTCCTTTTAAATTAGTTACAGAAGCTTACTATAAAGGTCTTACAGACGTAAATCCATATACGTTAGAAAATGTACGTATACGATATAGAGCTACTAATAATGCTACTGCTCGATCGTACGGACTGGATACAAGACTGAATGGAGAGTTTGTGCCAGGAACTGAAAGTTGGATAAGTCTGGGTATATTACGCACAGAAGAAAATATAGATAATCAAGGCTATATACCTCGACCAACAGACCAACGATTAAAGGTTGCTTTCTTATTTCAAGATTATGCTCCTAGTATTCCAAATCTAAAATTATATATCAATATGGTATATCAAACAGGATTACCAGGAGGATCTCCAAGTTATGCAGACCCATATCAATTTGCAGAGCTACCGAGATTACGAGATTACTTTAGATCAGACATAGGTATAAACTATGTCATCACAGATGCAACAAAACCGTACCCAAAAGGACACTGGTTATACGTATTTAAAGATCTAACAGCAGGATTTGAAATCTATAATATATTTGATAGACAAAACTCGATTACAAATACCTTTGTAAGAGATGCTAGTACGAGACAACAATTTGCAATCCCTAATTTTCTATCACCTAGAGTATTTAATGTAAGAATGTCTGCAAAGTTCTAAACTAAGCAGGAACGCCTTCTAGAAATTCTTTTAAGATTTCTATTACATAATCAACCTCTTCTCTGGTGTTATATTTTGAGAATGAAAAACGCACACTAGGCTTTCCTAAATCTTCTCCTGATAAAATTTCTTGTAATACATGCGAGCCCTTATCGCTACCACTTTGACAAGCACTTCCTTTTGAACAAGAAATACCTTTCATATCTAGTTGAAATAATAGTAAAAGTGCCTTTTCTGAGGCTATAGGTAAACAAACATTAAGTAAGGTGTACGTACTTTTTTCTGAGTTAGAACAATTACCGTTAAGCTTAGCTTCAGGAATTTCTTCTTGTAGCCTTTCGGCGAAATAGTCTTTTATGCCCTTCACATAAGCGCTTTCTTCTTCAAGATTTTTGTAAGCATACTCCATTGCCGTTTCTAATCCTGCAATGTTATGAACTCCTTCTGTTCCCGCTCTTAATCCTCTTTCTTGAGAACCTCCATAAATTAAAGGTCTTAACCCGCTATTTTTTCTCACAAAAGCAAAACCAACCCCTTTAGGGCCGTGGAATTTATGAGCAGCTGCAGCAATGTAATCAACTGGAATCTTTTGTAGGTCTATATTGTAATGACCTATACTTTGTACCATGTCACTATGAACTAATGCTCCATATGACTTACACATAGTCGCAATAGCTTCTATGTCAATCATATTACCTACTTCATTATTAACATGCATTAAGCTCACAAGCGTTTTCTCATCACTCGACCTTAGCATTTCTTCTAGATGCTTCTCATCTGGTGTCCCGCAGTTCTTGAGGTTTACGTATTCTAATTTGATATTGTTAGTACGTGCTGCCTCTTCGGCTGCATGTAGGACTGCATGGTGCTCTATGCGTGAAGTGATTATGCGCTGTACGCCTAAATCACGGGCTGCGCTATTGATTACTAGGTTATCTGCCTCTGTACCCCCAGAAGTGAAAAATATTTCTCCGGCAGATACATTTAAAATTTTGGCCACTGTCTTACGCGCATTTTCTACAATACTTTTAGCACTGCGACCTACAGCATGTGTAGAGGATGGATTTCCAAATACATCACGCATTACTTGCATAATGCGGTCAAGTACTTCTTCTCTAATTTGCGTGGTTGCTGCGTTATCAAAATAAACCTTAGACATAAGCGTTATTCATTAGGGATTTGCGTACAAAAATAATCAAAATAACTCGAGACGAGTCCAAGTGCGTATTTTTTGGTTGTATGTAACTACAGAACTTTTACAGCAAAAAAATAGTTATTATAGTTGACTTGTTCTCTAGTAAATAACATTTTCGCGAAAGCGTATTTCAATCACTTTGCCCTATTTTTGCACTAAACATTATAACTATGAAGAAGCTCACGCTTTTACTTGCTCTTATTTTTTTTATCGTATCATGTGACGATGGCGATGTTATTGTTACCCAATTAGATTTTGACGATGTTGAGTTACAATTATGTGAGAATGTTGGTAATGTTTCTAATTATGTATTTTACAAAACAAAGTCTAGTACTAATGAAGCACTTGCTTTACAATTTGAGACAGATGAACCTATATTTACCGAAGTAAACACTTCTTATTCTGTTTTACTTTCTGGCACAGACCAATACTCATATCGTGTCTTTAATGGTGATCCCAGCAACTATTTCTGCAATGCGATACCTCCTACGAGCCCTGTGGTTCAAGAAGAATTTATTAGTACAGACGGACTTGTAGAGATTTTTACTAGAGGTACAGAAAGTGATGCAGATTTTATTCCTACAGAAATAGAAGATCCTACACTTTTACTAGACACAGATCTTGACGGTATACTTGATTATTTAGACTTTGACGATGATGGAGATAATGTACCTACAAGACTAGAAGGTGTAGTCCTTAACGAGGATGAAACAGCAATAGATCTTGAATTATCTCGAGATACAGATGGAGATATGATACCTGATTATCTTGATGACGATGATGATGGCGATGGGATTCTTACAAGGAATGAAGATCTGGACAGAGACTTAAATCCTAATAACGATAAATCTGACCTTGATTTTCCTACAGTACCAGATTATTTAAATCCAGAAGTTGCCGTAGAAACTATTGTAAATGTTTACAGAGAACACGAATACTTTATAACAGATTTGACACTTGACATCACGATTACTAATACGGTACTCGTAAATCCAGTTAATCAGGAGGAATTGAGAGATCAGACACTACAACTGCTAGGCACTTATTCTTCAAGTGATGTATCTGTAACTGTTACACCAGAGTTTAATTAGTCGCTACATTTTGGTATATATAAACTTCGGTTGCTCCTGCACCATACTTCTGAAAATCTGCATCATAAAACCTTAGATTATCATACCTACGGAGTAGCGTATATAGCTCTTCACGAAGTACTCCTTCGCCTACCCCATGTATAAAAACCATTTTAGAAATGCGCTTTTTAATAGCAAATTCTAGTTGTCTAGAAGCGGTGTCGAGTTGAATAGTGAGAATCTCATAATTACTCATCCCACGCTGTCTATCTACTAACTTATGGATATGCAAGTCCACCTCAAACATAGGAGCATTACGTTCCTTAGGGTTTACCTTTATTACTTTCTTTCTTTTTGCCTCTTCTTTTTCTGAAATTACGGCATCTGGCACTACAGAAAGTGCCGCTCTCATACTCTTGGAAACAGCGGGAATTAGTTCGCTTTCGCGAAAATAGGATATGAATCCATCTACATCTTCTACAGAAACCTCACCATTTTCTATAAGCACTACAACACCCTCAAAATCATCATCTAACGCTTGTACTTGATCTCCTAATTTCATAGATTTGTAATAATTTAGGTTATTAGTCAGTAAAAATATACAATGTATCGAAAAGTGAGCAGAAAAATCTACTACTTGCTATACCCTATTTACAATTGATTAAGTTTGACCCCAAGTTATAACTCAGTGTAAAGTTTAAATTATGAAAAATCTACTTCTTGTAGCAGCACTTAGCCTAGGATTCTCTGCTCATGCACAACTTTTTGTGAAGCCCACAGATGCAAACACTGCTTCCTACGTATTTGTAAATGATACTTTCATTTATGTTGAAAATGATGTTGAATTAGAATCTAATAGAAGTCTAACAGCTACAACAGATAACGGAATACCTAATATTGTTTTAAGAAACAATGCTCAAATTTTACAAGGAGAAGGAACCATAAGCAAGAATAACAAAGGAACGGGAGAGATATCTATATATCAAGAAGGAACTGTAAACAACTTTGATTACAATGTATGGGGTTCACCCGTGGGCTTATCAAGAGTTGAAGGTGGCGGAGGCTTTGCAGAACCTGCAAGAGGCGAAGGTAATGGTCCTTTTGCATTTAAAAGCACAAACACAGCTGCGCAAGTTCTATTCAAACCTACAAGCGTTACACTAAGTAACCCTGCATTTGCAATAGGAGGTTACGACGGTAATCAGAATTCGGGATCTTTAAATATTGCTAGTTATTGGATCTGGGCATATAAATCTGGAGAAAACTACGGAGATTGGATACATATTTCTAATACTCAAATATTAGAGCCAGGATACGGTTTTACTATGAAAGGCATTGCCGATACTGACAATACAACGATATCAACTGAAGTGGGTCAACCAGAGAATAATCCAGGTAGCTCACAAAGATATGATTTTAGGGGACGTCCTAATAGTGGGGATATTCAAATTGCTGTTGGTCCCGATAAGCAGACGCAAGTAGGAAATCCTTATCCATCTGCTTTAGATTTAAACCATTTTTTAATTAAAAACTCAAGAGGTGAAAGTGAACCAAATTCATATGCATACTCATATACATCACCATATTCTGGAGAAGTAATCAATAAGACTATAGATAGAAAAAGAGTAACTACTGGTGTTGCTTATTTTTGGGATAGTGATCCACTAGTTGGTTCTCACTACCTAGTAGACTATAAAGGAGGTTATGGAACCTATTCTCCAATGGGAGTAATAGATGGAGATGGCATCTATGTGAATGCGACGTTTCTAACTTATGATATTACTGGTGAATCAACTGGTCCGGCAGATACAGATGGAACATCATTATCTTATGATAGAAGATTTTCTCCTGTGGGACAAGGTTTCATGGTAACTGGAGCAACTAATCAAGATATGAATGGCACAGTGCCTGAAGACATCACCTTTAGCAATGAGCAAAGGATCTTTGTACGTGAAGGAGATAACTCAGATTTTAGATCTGCTCAAAGTTCAAATAATGATATTATATCAGCACATGGTGTTGCCAATTATTATGAAAACATTGGCGACCTAAGAAAACCTTCACATATTAAATTTTATGCAGGAATTAATGACACGTATTCAAGAGAAATGAGTATTGCATTTCTAGATGAAGCAACTGATGGTTATGACACCGCGATGGATGCGCAAACTATTAGTGAAATTGCGTCAGATGTAGGGTTCAAAATTGATGGAAAGAGCAACTACGTAATCAATGCTGTACCAAAAGATGAATATCAATGGATTCCTTTATCTATAAAGGCTTCTGGACCTACAGAGTTTAAGTTTGCAGTGCACTACACAGAAGCCTTTGAGTATAACGATGTTTTCTTAGTTGATATGGAAACAGAAGCATATCATTCTATACTTGGTGAAGAGGTTCTTATGATGCTTGAGGATGGCATTTATGATGATCGCTTCTTTATTCGTTTTACAACATCAGAGGCGCAGGAAGAGGAAGAAGAAACAACTGAAGAGGAAACCACAGATAATACTGATGTAGCAGATCAAACTGTTGACATAGCGGTAAACGAACAAGATCCATTTATTGAAGAGAGCGTTCTTGAATCTTTTACTATTATACAGAACAACATTAACAACCAACTTGAAATTTATAACCCAAATAACATTGTTGTTGAGGATGTAACGTTATTTGATCTATCTGGAAAAAAGATTTTTAATGAGATAAACTTAGGTGGCCAGAGTGAATATACTTTTACTACAAGAAACTTGGCAACAGGAATATATGTAGTTAAATTTACAACTCGCGACGGACTTACAAAAGGACGTAAAATTAGCATCGTAAATTAAAATATTATATGGATGAATACATGTTGCCCTGCCTGAACAAGAAATATTTAGGTTTTGAATGCATGGGCTGCGGTATTCAAAGATCCATTTCTCTCCTTTTCAAAGGAGAATTTATAGAAGCATTTTACATGTACCCAGCAATCTATCCTTTGATAGCATTGCTGGGTTTTTTAATGCTCAACCAGTTTACAAATTTAAAATTTGCAAATAAAGGTGTAATATTTTTAGCTATATTGACGGTCGCTACTATCATTATTAGCTACACAATAAAAATGACTAACTAATCAATTAACTAAACATCAAACATTAAAATGGAAAATCGTAAACTGCCTAATGTAACCATATCTCTAGTATTAGGGATTGTATCATTCATAGCTTGCTGCTTCTCTTGGGGAATAGGAGGAGTTCTACTCTCTGGAATAGGCTTATTTTTAGCAAACAAAGACAAGAAAACATACTTACTATCACCTGATAGCTATGATAATTATGGACAGCTTAAAACTGCAAGAATTATCGCTATTATTGGTTTAGTTTTAGGTGTGCTGACACTATTAATGATAGTTGTAATGCTCGTTATGTTCGGAGGAATGGAAGGTTTACAAGAATGGCAACAACAACAAATGGAACAAGCTGGAATGGGACAATAGTTTTATTATTCTTGAATAAACATTAAACGCGTCTCACGACGTGTTTTTTTTATGCTAAATCAAAAAAGCCGTTAAGATTAATAATCTTAACGGCTTTTTACGTTAAAGCAATGTAGCTTTTTACTTTTCAAACTGCTTAAGCGTCTTGATTATTATATCAGTACAATCTAATAATTGTTCTTCTGTCATTACTAGCGGCGGTGCAAAACGAATAATGTTACCATGCGTTGGTTTTGCAAGAAGTCCATTATCACGTAGCGCAATACATATATCCCAAGCTGTTGAGCTATCTTCTGTATCATTAATTACTACAGCATTCAGTAGACCTCGACCACGTACTAGTGTTGCAATATTACTAGTATCTACAAAAGCTTGCATCTTCTCACGGAAAATTGTTCCTAGTTTACGAGCGTTCTGTATAAGATGTTCATCCCTTACAACCTCTAATGCTGCTGTGGCTACTGCTCCAGCTATTGGATTTCCACCAAAGGTAGATCCATGCTGTCCTGGCTTTATCACCTCCATAATGTGATCATTTGCTAGCACGGCAGATACAGGATAAGCACCACCAGATAGTGCTTTACCTAAGATTAAAATGTCAGGTTGTGCGTACGTGTCTTTTTGCTTTTCACAATGAGACTCACAAGAGCAATTACCACAAACTGCCAGTAAACCACCAGTTCTTGCAATTCCTGTTTGAATTTCGTCTGCTATAAAAAGTACCTCATGCTTATTACACAAAGCTTGCGCCTTACGCATATAATCATCTGCAGGAGTATAAACTCCCGCTTCACCTTGGATAGGTTCTACCAGAAAACCTGCTATATTTTTATGTGATTTAAGCGCATTTTCTAGCGCATCCACGTCATCATATGCTATTTTAATAAATCCTGGGGTATATGGTCCGAAGTTTTTACGAGCGCCTTCATCATTAGAAAATGAAATTATTGTCGTTGTTCTTCCGTGAAAGTTATTTTCACATACAATAATCTGAGCTTCATGCTCTTCTACACCTTTTTTCTCGTAAGCCCATTTTCGCGCAAGCTTTATAGCTGTCTCTACAGCTTCTGCTCCTGTATTCATAGGTAATAGCTTATCAAAGTCAAAATACTCTGTAGCGTATTTTTCGTACGGTCCTAAGGTATCGTTGTAAAACGCACGCGAAGTAAGCGTAAGTGTTTTTGCTTGTTCTGTCATTGCATTTACAATGCGCGGGTGACAGTGTCCCTGGTTTACAGCAGAATAAGCAGATAGAAAGTCGTAGTATTTTTTTCCTTCTACGTCCCACACATAAACGCCTTCTCCCTTACTTAAAACCACAGGAAGTGGGTGATAATTGTGGGCTCCATGCTTGTCTTCTAGTGCAATTGCCTCTTGTGAAGAAAGTTGATCAACAGTGGCCATAATAATAATATTTTAAAGATAGTAATCTGCGATTCCTGCTTTTCCAGAGATGGAAATGGGGAGAGAAATCATCCCATATAAGACCTCTAAATTACAAATTATAAAGGACGTGCAAAACCTTCTGAACAATTCAGAATTGTTCTATTTTTGCGCCTATGGGAAGACGTAAACAAAACAGACAGGTTTTTGAAAATATTAGTGTAACAGATGCAGGTGCAAAAGGTAAAGCTATCGGTCACGCGCCAGATGGAAAAGTAATTTTCATCAATAACGCAGTACCTGGTGATGTTGTAAACGTACAGACTACAAAGAAGCGTAAAGCTTATTATGAGGGAACGGCAACTGAAGTTTTAACGCTTTCGCGAAAGCGTACTCAACCTCAATGCGAGCATTTTGATGCATGTGGTGGTTGCAAGTGGCAACACATGGATTATAAATTCCAACTAGAATACAAACAGCAAGAAGTAGAAAATAACCTGAAACGCTTGGGTAAAATAGAACTTCCCGAGCTTACACCTATCGCTGGGAGCTCAGAGCAATACTTTTATCGCAATAAAATGGAGTTTGGCTTTTCTGACTCAAAATGGCTTACACTTGAACAAATAAAAAGTGATGAAGTCATTGAAGATAGAAACGCGCTAGGCTTCCATATCGCTGGGATGTGGGATAAAATACTTGATATTGATAAATGTCATTTACAACGTGATCCTAGTAATGCCATACGTAATGGTATAAAAGAATTTGCAACTGCAAATAATATGGCATTTTATAATGCCCGTAATCAAGATGGACTCCTTCGCACATTAATGATACGCACATCATCTAATGGTGAGTTAATGGTTTTAGTTCAGTTCTTTAAGGAAGAAACTGAGAATAGAGAATTACTCCTCAACTATATAAAAGACACTTGGCCAGAAATAACTTCGCTATTATATGTGATAAATAGTAAAGGGAACGATACCATTTATGACCAAGAGGTTATATGCTTCTCTGGAAGAGATCATATTTTTGAAGAAATGGAAGGTCTTAAGTTTAAAATTAATGCCAAATCATTCTACCAAACGAATTCAAAACAAGCTTACGAGTTGTACAAAATCACACGAGACTTTGCTGGACTTAGTGGTAATGAACTAGTGTATGATTTATATACTGGAACTGGTACTATTGCTCAGTTTGTAGCAAAGAAAGCTAGAAAAGTGATTGGTGTAGAAGCTGTACCAGATGCAATTGAAGCAGCTAAGGAAAATGCAAAGCTTAATGGCATTGAAAATACAGAGTTTTTTGTGGGTGACATGAAGAAGGTATTCAATACAGACTTTATAAATACCCATGGCGTTCCAGATATTATCATCACAGACCCGCCTAGAGATGGAATGCACGCAGACGTTGTACAGCAAATTATAAACATATCACCAGAAAAAGTGGTGTATGTGAGTTGTAATAGTGCAACACAAGCACGTGATCTTGCGTTATTAGATGACACCTACAAAGTAACTAAGGTTCAACCTGTAGATATGTTTCCTCAAACTCATCATGTTGAGAATGTAGTATTGCTTGAAAAGAGATAATATGAGAAAGCTACTTTTAATATTAATAATAGGTGCTAGTTTTGGACAGATTTCTTGCGAACGAGATGATATCTGCGCAGAGACTACTCCCACTACTCCATTACTTATTATTGAATTTTATGATGTAAATAATCCGACATTATTAAAAGCTCCTAATAATCTAACTATTTCAACAATTGTTAACGAAGAGGTAAATGAAGTATTAGCGCTCGTAAACCTAGAAAGTATAGAAATTCCTTTACGTACAAATAACGAACTCACAACGTACTCATTTACTATCAATACTGCCGAAGATGATGAGGAAGAAGCCAATACGGATGTTTTAACTTTCACTTATACCGTTACAGATGAGTTTGTAAATAAAGCATGTGGCTTTAGAGTGGTTTATGACGATTTACAAAATACAAATGATCCTCAACAAGATGGAGCATGGATACAAAATATAGATATTGAAAACCCAACGGTTAATGATCAAAATGAGGCACATATTTCTATTTTTCACTAGTATAATTTTCACCGTTTTCACCAGCTCTGTAAGAGCTCAAAAAACCTCTATAGAAAATACTGCTAGTGATTCTATTACTGCTCCTGCAGACTACTATGGTTTGCGCCTTGGTGTGGATATTTCTAAACCTATTAGGTCCTTTCTAGACGATAATTACAAAGGACTAGAACTCGTTGCAGACTTTAGACTTAAGAAGAATTATTATGTTGCTGCAGAAATAGGTAACGAAACCTGGAACTCTGACCTCCCTAATCTTGAGAATACCACTAGCGGAAGCTACATTAAAGCAGGTTTCAATTACAATACCTATGAAAACTGGTTTGGGATGAACAATCTCATTTACGCAGGGGTTAGAGCTGGTTTTTCAAGTTTTAGTCAAGATCTAGAAAGCTATACAATTTATACCACAAATCCAGTATTTGGTGATGATACTAGGTCAATAAGTCAAGAATTCAAAGGTCTCAATGCAACTTGGCTCGAACTCAAAATTGGCTTAGAGGTAGAATTATTTAGCAACATTTACCTAGGGGTCAACATACAATTAAAAAGAACTGTTACAACTACAGATCCAGACGGCTACTCTAACTTATATATACCAGGGTTCGGAGAACTCACAGAAGGCACTCCTATAGGCGTAGGTTATGGATATACACTATCATATCTAATCCCTATTTTCAAAAAGTAATTATTTACGCTTTCGCGAAAACGGACTACTCCTCTTCCCTATCTAGGTATTTAGCTTTTTTACTTCCCTCGTACATTTCATATTTGACAAGTCTGCTCTCTAAACTACCGTTGAAACATTTAATTTTTCTACTCGGTCTAAGTCCTACATGTTTTAATGATTCCATATTTGATGTAATCATCCAAGCGTGAGATCCAGGATATCCAGATTTAAGAGTGTCTCCTATTTCTTTATAAAATTCTTCCATCTCAATAGGTAAACGTTCCCCATATGGTGGGTTAAATACCATCTGTAAGAAGTCATTCCCTTCCTTTTCTGTATTAAAAAAATTCTCTTCTCTTATAGTAACGAAATCAGATAGCTGAGCATTCTTAACATTCTCTCTTGCTTTCTCTACAGCAGATGGAGCTTTATCATATCCAGTGATGGTGTACCTAAAATCTTTAACTCTTTTTAAAGCAGAGGCTTCAATGAGCTCAAAGAGATCAACATCCCAGTCTCCCCACTTTTCGAAAGCAAATTCTTTTCTATTAAGATTTGCAGGAACATTACAAGCTATCATTGCAGCCTCTATACACATGGTACCAGAACCACACATAGGATCAAGAAAATCTGACTGTCCGTACCATCCGCTCATCATTATTAGCCCAGCAGCAAGTGCCTCATTAATAGGAGCAATATTTGTAGCAGTACGATAACCTCTATGGTGAAGAGAAGCTCCACTACTATCTAAAGATAGCGTACACCAATTATCTTGTATATGCACATTGAGACGAAGGTCTGGATGCTTTGTATCCACATTAGGCCTTACATTCTCTTCACGACGGAATTTATCTACAATAGCATCCTTGGTCTTAAATGAGATATACTGAGAATGGGTAAATGTAGGGCCGCTTACGGTTGCATTTATTGCAAACGTAGTATTCACATCCATATATTTACGCCAATTAATTCGCTGCATGCGACGATACAAGTCGTCTTCATTCATCACCCTAAATTCAGCAATAGGTTTTAAAATCTTGATAGCCGTACGACAGCAAAGATTTGCTTTATACATAAAGCCTTTATCACCTTCAAAAGAAACATTACGTACGCCTATTTGCACGTTACCAGCACCTAAAATAC
Source organism: Dokdonia sp. 4H-3-7-5 (assembly GCF_000212355.1). NCBI lineage: Bacteria > Pseudomonadati > Bacteroidota > Flavobacteriia > Flavobacteriales > Flavobacteriaceae > Dokdonia > Dokdonia sp. 4H-3-7-5. The sequence goes on along the minus strand of NC_015496.1, from coordinate 2,391,351 downwards.
GTAGTTCTTCTGCTAATATATTTTCAAAGCCAAAAAACGTTTTGGCTACCATCTTAAAGTTTTGACTTGTCTCGCTCATATACCGCAAAAATACGTTAATTTTATCGCCTTAACACCGCAAAATACCTAACCATTTGTTAGCAATTATCTTACCCATTATCGCAGTTATTATTGGATTCACTATTGCGCTTATTTTTAAGCCTGTAGTAAATAATAGCATCAAGCTTTTGCTTTCATTTAGCGGCGCTTTTCTATTATCGGTTATCATATTTGAATTTCTACCTGAAGTTTATAATGAAAACACAACTAATATAGGTATTTATATTATGGCTGGATTACTTGTTCAAATACTGTTAGAATTTGGTTCTAAAGGAGCTGAACATGGCCACATGCATCATCAGGATCAAGGGAGCTTCCCCTTCTTACTATTCGTAAGTTTGTGTTTACATTCTATAATTGAAGGTTTTCCCATAGCAGATAATCAGGATTTACTTTATGGAGTAATCATCCACAAGATTCCAATTGCCATCATTATATCGGCTTTTTTATTTAACTCTAAAATGAGTAATATAAAATCAGGTATATTTCTAGTTCTTTTTGGATTAATGACACCCATAGGAGCGTTTTTGAAGTCTCAATTGATATTTCTACAAGAATATAGCACCTATGTAAATGCGTTTGTAGTAGGCGTACTATTGCACGTATCTACTACTATTCTATTTGAATCTTCAAAAGATCATCAATTTAATGCCTCTAAATTTACCGTTATATTACTAGGTATAATAATAGCATACTTTTTATAATGTTCACAAGAGAAGAGTCTAAAGAAATACGAAAACAATTTTGGATTTTTTTCGGGAAAAGATATCCTAGGAAGTGGATGTTGTATAATACTGGAGTCAAAGATTTAAACCTCAAATTTGATTTTGATAATAACAAAGCTATAGTATCTATAGATTCAGAATCTCGTGATGAAATAGACAGAATTTATTACTTCGATAAAATATTGAGTCTTAAAAACCTACTTTTGGATGAATTGTCACAGAATATAATTTTTGATTCTGAATATATTCTAGAAAGTGGAAAACTCATCTCAAGGGCATATATTAAATTAGAGGGGGTTAACATTCATAATAAGAATCACTGGCCAAAGGTTTTTGACTTTATGTTTGAAAACATGTCCAAACTAGAACTCTTCTACTTAGAATATCAGGATTTTATAAAATCTTAATATAAAGTTCTTTTAAAATTAGTACCATCAAGCTACACAAAGTTTAAAATAGGTGTTCTACTTCTTATCACTCCTATTAGACAGAACAACCATTGTTAGCAACCCATATAGACTTCCTTA